>DUOU01000308.1 GCA_012838685.1 Bacteroidota bacterium
ATAGACGTAGCCGCGAGACTGCAACTGGTGCAGGTAATCCCGGAGAGCGAGCGACTCGCCCTCGATGTAGTCGATGAAGCGGTGCTCGAAGGGAAACGCCTGGTACAGCCAGATCGCCGTGTACCGGTCGCCGATATCCCAGGCCGCCTGGACAGGCCTCGTCGCGTCGTAAGGCACCCGGGTGATCCGGCCCTCACGATCGACCTCTCGCATCTCCTTGGCGTAGATCGCGCCCTCAACCTGCTGGATGCAGGCGCCGCCCCAGATGTGCTGGTAGTCGTCCTCGCTGCGAGCCCTGCAGGCCTCCATCTCAGCCTTGAGGACGTCGGGGAACCAGGGGTTGTCCTCCCACCCGATCCGCACCACTATGGCGTTCTCGGGTGGGGCGATAACGAAGCGCTTATAGGTCTCGTCGCTGTCCAGTTCGGGATTGAAGCTGATCCAGATCTCTGATCCCTCTTTTCGGATCGTGGGGATCAGGATGTCCCAGGAGCGCTTCGAGACGACCGCCGCCTCTTCGACCCAGCAGATGTCGACCGACTCATACGACTTCAGGTTGCTGATGTTTTGGCGAAGGCCGGCAAAGATAAATTCAGTTCCGTTGGCGCCCCGGATCTCTGTCTGCAGCACCTCGTAGTGCCCTTCGAGCCCGAGTGCTGGGATCTGGTCGCCGAGCAGCCTGTGGACAGAATCGGAAATGGACTTTTGGGTTTCCCTGGCGCAGAGGATACGCAATTTCCTTTGCGCCCCAAGCAGCAGCAGTGCCCGTGCAATCCCCCAGCTTTTTGCTCCACCTCGGCCGCCATACAAGACCTTGTACCGGGCTGGCCGGAACAGGCACTGCAACTTCGCGGGGAACTCGGCATTAACTCTCCTCGCCATCTCCACCAGCCGGCTTGACGAAGTTGACCTCGACGCTCACAGGACCCCCACCAGGGCCCGTGTGCTCGATTGTGGCGTTGTCCCTGAACTTCCTCGGGTTCATCCCCTTGAGCAGGAAAATCATCAGCGTGTCGGAGTACTTGCGGATCCGCCCGCACTCGACGCCCTGGTAGAACACCGGCTCATCGACTCCGATGTTAGCCCGCCTGACGGCCTCGGCTTCGAGCATCTCTGCGGCTTCGATCTTCGCCTGCTCGAATAGCTCGGCGTAGTAGGGGTCTTCCTTCAGCCACTTGTAGTGCGTTGCCCGCTCTACCTTCGCAGCTTCAGCGGCCGCAGTGACCTGTGCCGTTTTCGCGTACGCCGCCAAAAACGCTCTCTTTTTCGGCGTCAATTTTCGAGGACTCTCTGCCTTGCTCATGGGGTTTCTCAACTGCCTCCTGATGGATTGCCGCTACGACGTGCACCTGCTCTGGCGTAGGATGTTGCAACCGCTTGAGGTGCCTTAGAGCCCGAACGAAATCACCGTGCGCTGGCCTGGTGCCTCTGACGTAGCTCCTGCCTCCGATCCCTGCGGGGTATCGTTGATCGCGCCAGTACGCTGCTTCCCAGTCGCTGTTACTCACGCTCTTGGCTCCTCTCCCACACGGTGTGAGGAAAACTGAATTTTCTGCAGGCCGTCATTTCGGCGTGTGTGCTCATCGGAGGCCAGTCCTGCCGTCAGCATGGCACCTGTACCATTGCCAGATAGGCATGGTCGGCGCACCGGGCACCTTGGATTGTTTCGACTCCACGCGGGCCAGCTCAAATTCGTCTGTGACGTAGATGTCGGAGCCAGTGCGAGGATTCGCCTCCATCGCGGAGGATAGGTCGTTGGTCGATCCCATGTAGCGCATACCGCGCTTGCCTGCACTCATACGGGGGAGTTTCCCGCCATGTTGCCTCAACCACTCCGTTGCATCTTTGTCGCGTCTCATGGTTTAACAAGGCTCCTATTTATATATTGAGACATATGTACAACCATGATTGCCGCATCCCATTGACTGCTAGCCCCTTACAATTCTACGTTGGTTGTTTTTCATTTCCTCAAACATAGGCACAACCGAGCGAAGTTTTATTATAGAAACCTTGATTGTCTTTGCCACGGATTGCTGAGACGATCCGATCTCCTCCGCAATCTCCCGCTGCTTCAGCCCGTCCATGTACCGCCCCAGAACATACGCCTGCAGGGTGGTCAACTTGGCCGATTTGAGCGCATGACCGACGATCAGATTGGGATGTTTTTGCATTGCGTCCTTTATATCACAAATATATCACAAA
>DUOU01000185.1 GCA_012838685.1 Bacteroidota bacterium
GAGCGATGCCGATGGCAGGTTCAATTTTTTTATTGGGGAAAAGGGCGTTCTTAACGTTGTTATTTCTCCCGTATCGGAATCTATAACGGATTACTATGTTGAACTTACCGATCCTTTTGAGCTGTCGGTTCCCGAAAATTTATATTCTCCTGTCTATATCGATACCGCGAAGCTTGAAGAGCTTAATGAGGCGATCATAGGGATGCAGATCAGAAATATTTACGATCCCTACCTTGGACCCGATTCGGTTGCCCCGGAACAGTATGTTGTCAATAATTTTTATGGGGAACCTGACAATACTGTCTATCTGAGCGATTATATCGAGTTGACAACTCTTAGGGAGGTTGTGAAGGAGATTGTTCCGGGAGTGTGGACACAAAGAAGGAACAAGCAGTTAAGCCTTAAACTGCTCAACAAATATCCAACGGGCGCTTTTTACAAATCACCCATGGTGCTGTTCGATGGTGTTCCCGTAAGGGATATTGATGAGGTGCTTCATGTTCGGGCTTCAGAAATAGAGAGGATAGACATTTTCAATACCCGTTATTTCGTATCCGATATCATCATGGAAGGGATTGTCCATTTTATCTCCAAAAAGGGGGATATGAGCATGATGGAATATGATAAATCAATTTTCAGGCAACTCTACAACTCGGTGGATAACAGTAAGCTCTATTATCCCGAATATTCCACTGCCGAACTCAAGGCCGGAAGGATACCCGATTATCGCAATACTTTGTACTGGGATCCTTTTATAACGGCCAACGGCAGTGGAGAGGCTGTCGTGGATTTCTATACAGCCGACGAAGAGGGGGATTACACGGTAATAGTTGAAGGGTTTTCAAAAGATGGCCTCTATTTTAGGGATACGGCCGGCTTTAAAGTTACCAGAAGGTAATAAACGGCTAATTATCTGATTCGGGTTTAACGGCTATAAAGTAGGCAACTTTTTTGTCCGCGTCGTCCCACGTATATATCTCTCTCTTGCCATGTTCATGGTAAAAGTCGATCAACCCGAAGTCGCCCGCGCAAACCGTGGTATGTACGAACAACAATGAGGCCATGGAGAACTTCCATATCCCGGGAAGAGACAATATCAGGGTTGTCAAAGCCAACGTTAATATTATAAACGGAGCCAAAGCTATAGAAATGAACTCTTTTTTGTTGATGACCTCCCTGTGTGCCGTGACATAAAACATGAACTGCTTGATGTCGGCTCCCACCCTTATATTTTTGGCTCCAACAATCAACATGGGAACAATATGCAGTATTTCATGAACGGGGATAAGCAGCAATGGCAGAACAACGAACCCCAGCAAAGTGTGGCCTAAAATGGTCATTATGGCCGTACCTTCGGGCAATGTGAGCAAGAAAACAACCGATAACGCCAGGGTCACAACGCAAGAAGCCCAAAATATAAACATGGGAAGAGTTTTGTTTCGCATACGGGAGATTACGAAAGAGGCAATTTCACTGTATGGCAACTCCAGCAGTTTTTCGAACCCGGACTCATCAGAAATTTCTTCCACTGTGACTCTCATACCGCGAAGATAGCGAATAATATTGGCACTGTTTTGATGCCAATATATACCTTTTAAATTCAGAGATTACTTTGAAGATATGATTAATTATAGTTAATTGATATTCAATTAATTAATTAATTAATTAATTAATTAATTAATCTGTTCATTTACTTAAAATTTTTTACTAACTTGGCGTTAATTTATGGGCAGGTGTTGTTCCTTATGGAAAAAAGTTTGTCGCTAAAAAAAAGTTGAATGGGCAGGTTTGTTGTGATTATATCCCGGTGGCGGCACAAATTGATTCTATTTGTCTTTTTGGCTGTTATTTGCGTGGATTGCATCGATCCGTATTACTACGATATTGATGGATTGGAACCGATGATGGTTGTTGATGCGCTGATAACCGACGAGGATGCTCCCAATTATGTAAAACTTTCATGGGCACCGCCATTATCGGGGTGGTTAGATAAAGTTCATGGCGCGACTGTTGTAATTTCAGACGATTCCGGCAATAGTGTTACGCTGGAAGAGAAGTTGTGGGGAGAGTATTGGACCGATCCAACCACGTTCAGGGGAGAGGTTGGGGAAAGTTATACCTTAAGTATCACCACTTTTGATGGTGATAAATACCAGTCTACCCCTTGTCTGATGTACCCTGTAGAGGAGATAGACTCGTTATATTATTCCTATTGCGAGTCCGTTCCGGAAGGCTATCTGGATTACTACAAAGGGGTAAGGGTTTATGCCGAGGCCCCATCGGAAAGCGTTTCAGGCTTCAGGAGATGGGGCTATGATGAATGGTGGAAATTCAGGGTGCCATATCCCTCTATAGTCCAATATACAGGTAATAATACTGTTATTGATATTGAACCGAAAAATGAAGTGTGTTGGAGGCACGTTGCTTCATCGGACATATTAACTTATGCGGAAATTTCCACTGACAATAACATGCTAAATTATCCCATTACTTTTCTTCCGTCGGAATTATCGAACAGGTTTCAGTTCCAATATTATATAGAAGTAAAACAATTATCGATATCCAGGGAGGAGTATGAGTTTTGGAACGCCATGAAGATATTGAGCGAAACAGGTGGCGATATATTCGACCGACAACCTTATTCGGTAGTGGGCAATGTTAAAAACCTTAACAACCCCTCCAAAAACGCGTTAGGTTATTTCCAGGTTTCCTCCGTAAGCAGGAAACATATATACATAACTAAAGAGGATATAGCGGATCTGGGTCTTTTGCCCTTTGAATACGAATGTGATCTGTTTTATGCCTCTCCAAGTAATTTTTTTGATTTGCCTACAACAGTTGATTATATGTACTATTGGGGTGTTAATCACGGTTATACCTTATATTCGTATACTGGAAGGGGAATGGCTTTTGTTTTACCTTTTTGTGCCGATTGTACGGTAAGCGGTCAATTGGATGCGCCTGATTTCTGGGTTGAATTGGCCAATTAATAATAAATTGGATTTAGATTTAAAACATCAAAAATCAATAAAAAACGATTGAGATGAAAGCAATTAAAGTTGACCTGTTCCGCAAGATTCTTGTATCTATGAGTTTAATCTTGATTTGCCATTCAGCGAACGGCCAAACCAGGGTTGTTAATGGGGTGGTTACTATGTTCCATGATGTACCTGTGGTCAATGCCGAGATAACAGCGAAAAAATCTCGCTATGAAACCTATTCCATGGAAGACGGAAGCTTTTCCATTGAATGTAACAATAGGGATGTGCTGATGATAAGGGGGGTGCTTTTTGAAACCAAGAAAGTGAAGGTCAGAAAAAGAACGGATAACCTTGTTGTAAACGTTAAGTTTGTCTCATCTCCCGAAAATATTGAAATAGCTATGGGTTACGGGGCATATGTTGATGAGGCCAACAAGCTTCACTCTGCTTCCCATGCCGAGAATAAAAGCGGTTATTGCCAATACTCAAATATGAACGATTGTCTTAGAGCGAATGTTCCGGGTCTTGATTTCACCAAGGGGTCTCCCTATTTTAGCGATAACGGTACGGGCCAGTATCCTCTTGTTGTAGTTGATGGGGTAAACCACCATATCAATATATTGAATTTTATGTCTCCTTGTGACGTTGTAAGTATTGACGTGGTTAGACATCAGGGAACCGCCCTTTACGGTGTTCAGGCTCCCGGAGGGGTAATAATCTTGACAACAAAAGGAAATAATTAAAACCGATCAGCTCGGGTCTCCCACTTTGCCCATGAAAATAACGGTGTTGGTGGTCACTTCGCGGATCACGTAGAGGAAGGGATGGTCGGCGTTGAAGGTGTATGGTTGCGGTGTTGAGGGCATTGATGTAAAGCACATTCCCGCGATCGTCGCCGCTGCCGCCTTTGTCCCTTTTTCTTCGGTCTCGATATATGAGTTATGTTGGACAAATCCGATACAAAGCGGTTCGGTTTCGGTCATATTCGAGAAATCGGCCATATCGCTGAAAGCTATTCCCATACCCATATCCGACAGAATATCCTTAAGCTGTTTTTCGTATCCGTACTTAAAACGGGGAAGCAGTACCGTTACTTCATGGTTCGCTGCCTGTTCCGCCCATCTGTTGAAGTTTTCGCCGGTAAATGTCGAAATCATATTTTCGAGTTCGTTATTGCTGTGTGGCAGTATTATATCCATAACGAAGTTTCCCCTGCCATAGGGAAGTTCCAGCATCGCGAACTCATCGCCAACATAGAGGTCGAAGTTTTCGGTTTGAGTCATCATAGGGACCTCAACTGAGTTGCCATCGGTCAAATAAAATGGTTCGTCGGTTGTATTCTTTTTATCAAAACCTGAGTACCATTCTCCCTCGAAACATATCGCATTGATCAGCAGCAATCTCAAGTCGGTGCTCAACTCCCGCAACATATCCTTGATCATTCCGTTGGTCTCCTCCTCTATCCAGCCGTTTATCTCGTCGATTGATGCCTGACTGATGGTGAACTCACCTGTCTCGGCGTCGTAATAGTCGCCCAACCTCTGGACAAAACCGGGCAGCACATCGAACCCCTCCATCACCCAGACTGAGTTGGCTATGTTGATATCTACCTTGTCGTCCACGCTCAGAAGGGCCTCTGTAAGCGTTGAAAAAGAGCTGTTGATGTCGTCAACCGACAATTCGGCCATGCTCAGTGCGCTTTTCATCGCTGTCAGTGTCTCATTAGCGGCTCCATTGAGGGTCATCGACAGAGCGTACGATATGCTTAGAGGCGATATCATGAAGTTCTTGCCGGCCTCTTCGCCGCTGTTCACCCTCGCGAAAATATCGAAAGCGAAATTGTTGGAGGATTCGACTACCACCAGTTGTTTGGCGTTGAGTTTTATCTTGACAGGATCCAGGGCGCCCCGCCTGTTGTTATCCTCTTTTGAACATCCGGTTATAGTTATCGCCAGGGCGACAAACATGCAAAGTATGGTCTTTTGTCTCATTTTTTTAAGTTTTATGGCGTGAAACGCCCGTTTACTTCATAGACGTATATTAGCTCCAAAAAGTCTCTCAAAAATCAAAAATTTTCACAAAAAATTGGGGTCATTCTGAAAATCAACAATATATAGGGATCAATTCCCTATGTTGAGATGGACGATTTTGGCATAGTTTTGGATATTGCCAAGGTGAGAGAATATTGATAGCTTTGTGATATAGGATGAAGTTGGAGATAGCCATATTACTGCTTTTATTGTTGTCGGTGCCGGCCAACGGACAGGATGGCGGCGGCGCTGTTCCGTCGGCCTTGGCCGGTGGAACATCTACAGAGGATGTTGCCGGAGAAAATGATGCTGTCCCGGTGGATACCGGAATGGTCTATCTTCTGAACATTGTGGATCGCGACGGGGAAAGGCTTCCGGAGGTGGAGATAAAGGAGGTTGTAATTGTAGCTACACCGCGCACGGGGAAAAAAGGGTCAGACGGATTCGAAGCATGGTACGCCGAGCAAACCAGGATGATATATAACATCAAAAAGGTTTATCCCTACTCGCAGATTATCAAGGAGCGGATGTCGCTCGTAAATGACACCCTTGTGAAGTTGCGAACCGACAGGGAGAGAAGAGCCTATATCAAAGAGTTCGAAAAAAGCATTTTCGCGGAGTTTGAGGGGGATGTCCGCAAAATGACCATCACCCAGGGCGAGATACTCCTGAAGCTGATAGACAGGGAGACAAAGAACACCTCTTATGAAATTATCAAGGAGTATCGGGGCGGTTTTACGGCCGCTTTCTGGCAGGGTGTGGCCCGTATCTTCGGTACAAACCTTAAGGCCACTTATGATCCTTTTGGCGAGGATGCCGTGATGGAGATCATTATCAGGGATATTGAAGGGGGGTGGTTGTAGTACCAACCTTGAGGCATATCATCTGATGCTGGCCCCTTATCAGCAGTTTGCCTTCCGATAGCGCTATTGGTGACCAGTTTTGGTTTGTGCCGACAATTCCTACAGTACGCCCTGTCATACCGCTTTCCTGTAAAATGTTTATTGACGATATGAGCTTAAATTCTGTCGGATCGGGCTGAATAAGATAGAGCGATCTTTGGCCATCGGTAGCTATGATAAGATCATCCACGAGAATCATACTTCCTTTGTCAAAAACCGGGTTTCTTGATGTTTTCCACATTATCTGGCCATTTTCAGCGTCCATACATACAAGGCCGTCCCTTCTTTCGTTGGTGGAATACTGCGCATAAAAGTAACCGTTGTGATATAGCGGGGGTTTGGTATGCTCTCCGAATTCAATGGTTTTATAAAGTTCGTTCACTGTATAGCTGTCTCCACTTTTCGTTATCTGGATCATCGCCGCGCCCGAATTGTACGCGCCCACTATCAGGATCTTGCTGTCGCCGGCATCATAA
>DUOU01000186.1 GCA_012838685.1 Bacteroidota bacterium
GAAAAAAAGTATGCAATTTCCCTTCCCAATTATTTACATAAATTTTAGTAACGAACTCAATAAGTTCAACAATATCTTTGTCAGGATATAAATTCCATAAATATTGAATTACGTAACCTCCGATATCAGCAAAAGGATCGCCAGTTGGCTTGGTTAGCCATTCGTAATCGATTGTTTTAATATTTTGCTTCATATTATTCGTATTTGTTTCTATTACATCGTTCATTTTATTTCTACTCGTCAAAGTTATCAAACCTATCGGTTAATCGCGAACTTCCAACCACCCAAATCCCTCGGAGCTTTTTTCACTTACGCCGGCATGCCAGATCATCCGGTGTACTTCAACCGGCGCGGTCAGTTCAAAATCGAACATATTTCCTACAATCCGCGATTCTTCTTTGGTGCCGGGCTTGATCAGAAAACCCTGCCTTTTCCAATACTTTGATTCTTCCAGCCATTTGGCGGGTTCTGGTTCCCTGAAAATTGGTTCTCCATCCCGACCTGTTCCATCGAAAATTTTAAATGACAAATCATCAACCATAACGTTCCCTTTTCCCGTGTTCGCGAATTTTTCGGCGATATGTTTCAATGAAAGTTCCTTAAAACCAACCTCATAAGGTTTCAAATATTTAGGATATCTGTCCGTTGCGGTTCTGTAACTCACCACCCAGGGCGTTTCAAGACGGTAACGCATTGTTTCAGAAAACAGCGGATCAGGCAACGCCTCTACACCTATTACCTTAAAGTCTATCCCGTTGAACTTGTCGCCAAGGAAAAACTCCTGGTTCATAAAAAGCCCCTTAATAAATGTTGATGCCGCCTCGGGAACATCAAAACTTATTCGAAGCTTGATTTCATGCCCACTAATTTCAAAAAGCTTTTTTTCTTTCCACATTCTTGGCCTTCCAAAATCCAGAAGCGAGAAGCAGAAAAGCTTGTACAGTTTCGTCTCGCTTTGTCCATACCCCTTTTCATGAAGAAATGAGGCGAAATCACTGTCGGCCTGTCTCAACACTTTATAAATCCAGGCACTGAGGTAGTACTGGTAATCCATTGGAAGCATACGTTGCTTCCCGGTACGATTGAAGATGATCTTGAATCTCATAATTGATTCGATTTATACTGGTTGAACACTACTCCCAAGTTTTCATCAAAGTACGGAAACCCCACTACCGAAATCGTGGAGTCTTTAAAATTTTTTTCGTTTGGAACGCAAAAATTCCACAAAACCTTTGTCTCCCCTAACTTCTATGCAGTCGGCCAATCCCAACACAAATCTTCCCGGCCCCTCATATTTGGCAACAGATACTTTCAACCCAAACCTGTTTTCCCTTATTTTGTCCAAATATTTTTCCGCCATAGGATATTCCTCGATAAGCAGGTTCCTGGCTTTTATGTTCAGTGTGAGATCAATCTCCTTGTTCAGTTCGCCCGTATTGCGGAATATGTCTATAGGTTTGGAACGGTGCGAATAACCGTATTCCCACCCAAAAGTTGTTTCTACCACCTCTTCTATCCTGGAAACCTTGAACTGCCTGTTCTTTTTCAGATCGACATCGAACGCCCATATAAGCTTAAAATCGTCCTTGAACTCAAATGGCTCAACCAACCTGTTCCTAACGCTCTCACTGTTACCCGAAGAGTAGTTTACCAAAAGCACCCGAGTTTTGTTGTTTATCGCTTTCCTTATTAATCGTACCTTTTCTGATTTATGTTTGGCCAGGTAATCATCGATAACCTCGTCATGGTTCAAAAACGAAACAAGCTTGTTTTTTAAGCCAAAGGAGATCCCGGTTCCTTCGTCAAGAATATCTATGCTCCTCGACAATAAATACATTTCCTCCTCTGAAAAATGGAGAATGTTGAGCAGAACTTTTGAGTCAGGCACGGAACTGTCTATCCAATAGCGGCCTTCCTTCTGTTTAAGCTCAAACCCGACATCCCGTAACAGATTGCAATAGTTGTAAAACGCGGTATCCTTGATACCAAGAAATCCGGTACATTCGTCTTTTGTTCTGTGATATCCCGTGGAGAGATACAATATCAGACGAAGAACTCTGTGTGTTTTGGTATAAGCTTCCATAACGATTCCATGCAACGCGGTTTTTAGAGAATATAAAATTAAAAAGAATAGGAATAAAAAACAATCGGACAGGGGAAAAATTTCAAAAGAAACCGATTACTTATACAGAGGCTATTTAAGAATAAGGAACAACATCGACTTTACAATAAACCGCCTTAAAGACTATCAACCGCAAGAGCGGCATCAAAAATAAAAATATTGGCGATATGCCGGCACAAAAAAAGCCCGAACTTCGCGTTCGGGCGCTCCCAAAATTTTCACAAAACTTTTGTGCCCAGAACAAGACTCGAACTTGCACACCGTAACCGGCACCAGCCCCTCAAGCTGGCGTGTCTACCAATTTCACCATCTGGGCAGTAAATCTAAGAACCCGCAGTGCCCAGAACAAGACTCGAACTTGCACATCATTGCTGACACTAGTCCCTGAAACTAGCGCGTCTACCAATTTCGCCATCTGGGCAATAATCGCTCATGAAATCCTGTTCATAGCGGTCACGAAGATAATATTTTTTTAAATCGCAAACAAAATTCATTGGAGATACCCAAAATATTATGCACCATGTTAAATTGTCCGATAAAATATCTACCTTTACATACGTTTTCAGGATAATAATAAAAATATTGAACCTTTTACGGTCTGTTTGATGTTCATACAACAAGTAGCAAACAGTGAACAAATAACGGACCCACCTATATTGAACAGTTTTTTATAAAAACAAACCAAGAGATGGAGATAACAAAAATCATGAAGTTCGGGGGCACATCGGTGGGCAGCCCCGACAAGTTCAGGGCACTGATTCCCCTTATCGATAACGGCGAAACGAACATGGTTGTCGTTTCAGCTATGTCCGGAACCACTAACAGCCTTATTGAGATAACAGATCTTATGAACTGCGGGGAAACCGATAAGGCCAAGGAAAAAATCAACATCCTTGGCCAGAAATATCGCCAAACTGTGGAGGATCTGTTCGAATCCAAGGAGTTCAAACATAAAGGAAAGGAGTTTGTCAACTTGCGATTCGACCTTATAAGTGAGGTGGTCCTGGACGAATATACCAAATCAAAGGAAAAATTGGTCCATGCCCAGGGCGAACTGTTGTCAACCACCCTGCTCCATATGCTGCTGACCGAGAAAGGTATCAACTCCACGCTCCTGCAAGCGTTGAACTTCATGAGAATAGACAAGGACGGGGAGCCTGACTACTATTACATTGAAGAGAACATCAAAAGGGAACTCCGCAAGGAACCTCCTTCAAATATAATCATCACACAGGGATTCATCTGCAGGAACGCTTATGGCGAAGTGGACAATCTCAAACGGGGCGGTAGCGACTATTCCGCATCCATCATCGGCGCCGTGCTGAACGTCAAAGAGATACAGATATGGACCGATATCGATGGCTTCCACAACAACGACCCGAGATATGTCGAAAATACCAGCGTAATCCGCGAACTGTCGTTCGACGAAGCCGCTGAACTGGCATATTTCGGGGCAAAGATCCTCCACCCTTCAAGCGTTGCTCCCGCCAGGATGAAAAATATCCCGGTAAGGCTGAAAAACACCATGCATCCCGAAGATGAGGGCACGATTATCGTATCCGAAGAGTCTTTCTCAGACTACAAAGCGGTAGCGGCCAAAGACGGGATCACCGTTATAAGGATAAAATCCGCCCATATGCTGATGGCTTACGGATTCCTCAGAAAAGTGTTCGAGATATTCGAAGCTTACCGTACCCCTATCGATATGGTCGCCACTTCTGAAGTATCTATCTCCCTGACAATTGACGATACTTCCAATTTAGAGAGAATCGTCAAAGAGCTCAAGGGCCTCGGTATGGTCTCAGTGGAACATGACCAGACAATAGTCTGTGTGGTAGGCGACTTCCGCCCTGAAACCAGGGGGTCTGCTCCAGAAATCTTTGAGGCACTGGACAATATTACCCTCAAAATGATCTGCTACGGCGGCAGTTCGCACAGCCTGTCGCTGCTTATAGATACAAAAAACAAGGTGGAGGCACTGAGACAACTAAGCAAGAACCTTTTCAAATAATTTTACCGATCGTGGCGACATGATCATATAAAACTTTATTTGGAAACAAGCACAGAAAAACAAAAAAAAATGAAGATCAAAAATTACGACAACCTGCCGACCCCATGCTACTACTATGATATGGAGGTGTTGAACAACACCCTGGAGGCGTTGAAGAAAGAGGCCGATGAGGCGGGTTTTGTTGTGCATTACGCCATAAAGGCAAACGCCAACCCCCGGATACTGAAAACAATCGCCTCTTACGGGTTTGGAGCCGACTGCGTTAGCGGTAACGAGATAACTGCGGCTATAGAGGCCGGTTTTGATCCAAAGGGAATAGTTTTCGCCGGCGTTGGCAAGACAGATAAAGAGATAATCACAGCTTTGAATGCCGGTATTTTATGCTTCAACTGTGAATCGTTGCCCGAAATTGAGAATATCAACGAGATTGCCATGTCAATGGGCGAAAAGGCAACTATCGCCTTGAGGATAAACCCATTAATTGATGCGCACACACATAGGTACATAACTACCGGCGTTGAAGAGAGCAAGTTCGGTATCCTCAAGGGAGAAGTGTTGCCCATACTCCAGAGAGTGGGCTGCATGGATAACGTTAAATTCTCCGGCCTGCACTTCCATATTGGATCGCAGATCACGGATATTTCAGTGTTCAGGATGCTGTGCGTACTTATAAACGAATTGCAGGATATACTTGCCAACAACAATATCGAGATCAAAACAATAAATATTGGAGGAGGTTTGGGGGTAGATTATGAAAAACCCGAGGAGTATCCCGCCTACAGCGACTATTTCGGTATGATAAAAGGGCTGTTAAAACTGAGACCCGGACAAAAGGTACATATGGAACCGGGTCGTTCCGTTGTTTGCCAGTGCGGCACATTGCTCTCAAGGGTGCTTTACGTGAAAAAGGGCTACAGCACCAGATTCGTCATCATTGATGCCGGAATGAGCGACCTGATACGTCCCGCTCTTTACCAGGCATACCATAAAATAGAAAACCTTACCTCAACGGGTGAAACCAGAAGATATGACGTGGTAGGCCCTATATGCGAATCAGCCGACACTTTCGGGAA
>DUOU01000187.1 GCA_012838685.1 Bacteroidota bacterium
CGAGAAAAAATAACATATAATCACGCTATTGAACATAATAAAATTAAGATTATATCACCATTTGGCAGGAACCGGACGCATATTTTTTTATGGTATTTGGCAATGCTGAGCCTTTCGGGGTTCATCTGACCTTTAAAAACAGATTAAAAAAAACAGACAAATGAAAAAGAGTTTTGTCGTTTTATTCGCCCTTTTGATGGTTGTTTGTGGTTGTTCCAGCAATAAAGTGGAGATCAGAGGAAAATTCGATAGGGGAACTTCGGAAAAGGTGATATACTTGTCAACAAACGACATCAACCGCTATATTTTAACGGACTCCGCGAAAATAAGGAACAGTGCCTTTACCTTCAGGACATCCGTAGAAGAGCCCACATTCTATCATATTGGATTTTCCAACAATGAATTCGTAACAATACTTGCTTCACCCGGAGAAAAGATATCTCTCTCTTTCCATAGCAAGACTCCCGGCAACAACTATTCCGTTGAGGGTTCCAAGGGGTCAGCTGATGTAAGGTTGCTCGACATTAAACTGTACTCCACCAAACGGAAACTCGACTCCCTGATGTTGTTATATTCAGAAACCCTGACCAATGAAAGCCACCCTGACCATATAAAGGAAATTGAGCGGACCTATGAACAGTTGGTGAAGGATCAGAGAAAAAACAATATAGAATATATTATAAGCAACCCATCCTCTTTTGCCTCAATTTTCGCTCTTTACCAGCAATACGATGACCAGTCATATGTCCTTTATGATAAAAGGGATCTCCAGTATATAAAAATTGTTTCGGACTCCCTGTCGAAATATTACCCTAAATCCAAAATCGTGATGTCGATTGTATCCGACCTTTCAAGGGGTAAAATGCAGTTGTTGTCGGAACAACTGGGAAACCTTGTCTCATCCGCACAGGAGACAACTCTTGATCCAAACCTGCTGGATATAAACGGGAACAGGGTAGCCCTATCCTCTTTAAGGGGCAAATATGTTCTTCTATCTTTCTATTCATACGCCTCCCAGGATTGTATCAACGAAAACCTGCAACTGAAAGAACTGTACAAAACTTATAAAACGAAGGGTCTTGAGATTTACCAGATCAATCTTGATGCCGACGAGGCAACGTGGAAAAACTACGTGAATTATGAGGAACTACCATGGATAAGTGTCAGGGAGGACGATCCGACACATCTTACAAACGCCAGGCTTTTCAATGTACAGACTCTTCCCTCAAATTACCTGTTCGATAGGGATGGCAAAATCATCGCGTCAAATTTGCACGGAAGAAACCTTGGGATCAAGTTTAACCAGATATTCAAATAGAGATAACCATTGGCCCAAAGAGATAAAATATATTTTTCTTCCGACTTCCATCTTGGTCTTACGGCAACTACCGATCCCCTGGAGCGTGAAAGGAGAGTTGTTGCCTGGTTAAGGGATGTCTCCGTTGATGCGAGAGAAATCTACCTTTTGGGAGATATATTCGATTTTTGGTGGGAATACAAAAAGGTGGTGCCCAAAGGGTTTACAAGGTTTTTGGGAACTATATCGGAACTAACAGACAATGGGATTACTGTCCATTTTTTTACAGGAAACCATGATATGTGGATAGGTGACTATCTTGAGAAAGAATGCGGAATGGTGACCCATATTGATCCCTTTATACTTGAAGCCGACAATAAGAGATTCTTTTTGGCTCATGGGCACGGACTGGGTACAACCGACAACAGATACAAATTACTATTAAAAATATTCAACAACCGCCCGTTAAGAAAAATATATTCCGCCCTGCACCCCGCTATCGGTATCGCCATAGGCCACAAATGGTCGCTCAACTCCCGTCTCGGTAAGGGTATATCCGTTCCTTTCAAAGGTGAGGAAAAAGAGGAACTTGTAAGATTCGCCTCGTCATACCCTCAAGAGGAAAAGATAGATTATTTCATATTTGGTCACCGACATATTCCAATGACCATAAAACTTCCCGAAGGAAGGGAAATGTTGGTTTTGGGCTCCTGGATGAAAGGGGGAAGTTATGCTGTCTGGAACGGGAATACCCTGGAATTGAGGACACTTCCTATTCAAAGTTCCTGTTGATAGGTACCGTCATATTGAAATAGGAGTAGGTCTCATTTATCGTGTCAAACCTGTAACCAAGCTTGGCGCCCGATTTGCGGGCCATATCTATCAAACCCATATTTCCGGTACGTTCCGATTCCACGGTCTGTTCCGAAAGGGATTTCCGATAAAAATCCTTGAGATCGTCCCTATTGTACCTGTTGATCGTGTCTATCTTCTCCTTAAGTACAGGAACCTCTTCGTTTCTGATCAGGTTGCCGGTAGTGAGCCGATAATCCTGTCCCTCAAGTTTCAGTATCACCACGGGCATTCCATATAAATCTTCGGCCTGCTTTTCCACGCCATACTTGGACATATTCTCCATAGTTTCCACCAAGACACTGAAAACTCTTCTCCTAACAGTGCTGTCTATCATATCCTCCAGAAGTTTGGTCTCATTAAACGAAATGACCTCTTCACCTATATCGGAGGTAATACGACCCGACCATATCATATATATATTGTTGGCGGTCATCAGTTTCTCCAGGTTGGCCACACTATCGCCACGAAAACTTTTTTGTCTGTCACCGGCCTGATGCAACCCCATACCCTCTGAATCAACGGTCTTATTAAGGATGAAATATGATTTTTCGTCGTCTATCTCCAAAAAGTCGTAATCCAGCCTGTTCCCCGTCTTTTTTGCCATCTCGATAAGACCAAGGCCCGCCCCCCCTTTGCTGCTGATCTTTGAGTTGCTCAACATCCGTCTGTAAACCGATCGTATCTCATCAACATTCAATTTGTTTATCCCATCCAGCCGTTCCTTCAGATCAGGAATATTGGATGATGAGATCACGTTTCCCGTGGATACGGAATAACCGCCATCTGTCTTTGAATAGACAACTATGGACATAGCGGCCGTATCACAACTATCTTTATGCCTGCTCACGTTCTGAAGACTCTCAAGGACGAACATGAACAGTCTTTTCCTTCCCAAATAACTGAACTCCGATCGCTCCATCTCTTTCTCAAGGAGCAGTAAAAGAGGAACCGAATTTTCACTGGTAATAACACCTCTATATACGAACAAGAGGTTCTCCTCTCTCATTTTTTCGCGAATCTGGTCTATGGTATCCATACAAGTGCGTTGGGGGTTAAAATTCGGATTGAAAGGTAGATATATTTTATTAATCCACAAAATCTATCCAGCCCAACCTTCCCTGTCAAGATTCCTGTAATTTATTGCCTCGCACAGATGCTCCGCTGTTATGTTATCTGAACCGGAAAGATCCGCTATTGTTCTCGACACCTTCAAAATCCTGTCGTATGCCCGGGCCGATAAACCTCTCGCTTCCATGGCCATCTTCAATATAGCAACACCCTCGTTATCCAACTGGCAGTATCTCTTCAACATTGAGGTGGTCATCTGTGAATTGGCGTAAACACCCTGATAAGCCGCGAATCTCTCCTTCTGTATCTTCCTGGCGCCTATCACTCTTCTCCCGATATCACGGGAAGATTCCAATTTTTGGCCTGAAACCATTTTATCATAATTGACCGGTGTAACCTCGATATGAATATCTATCCTATCGAGTAACGGACCCGAGATCCTGTTCAGATATTTCTGCACCGTTCCCGGGGTACAGAGACATTCTCTTTCGGGATGGTTATGGAATCCACAGGGACATGGATTCATCGACGCTATCAACATGAAGTTCGAGGGGTAATCCACGGCGCTTCTGGCCCTGGAAATTGTTATGACCCTGTTTTCCAGCGGTTGGCGCATCACCTCCAGCACTGCCCGCTGGAACTCGGGCAACTCATCCAGAAAAAGTACCCCGTTATGGGCCAATGAGATCTCTCCCGGCTGCGGGTTGGAACCTCCGCCAACAAGGGCAATATTTGAAATCGTGTGATGGGGGCTCCGGAAGGGCCTTTTTGTCATCAATGTCGAATTCTTGTCGAGTTTCCCCGCCACCGAATGGATTTTTGTTGTCTCCAGGGCCTCTTCAATGGACAATGGCGGCATAATTGTGGGCAACCTCTTGGCTAACATTGTCTTTCCGGAACCGGGAGGTCCAATCATTATCAGGTTATGGTGACCGGCAGCGGCCACTTCAAGAGCCCGTTTAACGCTCTCCTGTCCCCTTACATCGGCAAAATCTATTTCCCACTGGCCGGCTTCACCGGAAAAAAGACAGTCTATATCAACCTTCACAGGTTGCCTGCCGGAGGGATTGTCCAAAAAATCCCTTACCTCGCCCAGATTAGCCATGCCATAGACACTGAGACCTCCAACCACAGCTGCCTCCCTGGCGTTTGCCTCCGGCACGATCATCCCCTTGAATCCCTCCTCCTTTGCCTTCAACGCTATAGGCAATATTCCCTTTACAGATTGTAGTGAACCGTCAAGCGACAATTCACCGACAATCACGAATGATTCCAGTAAGTGGGCGGCAACCTTTCCATCGGCCGCCATTATCCCTATCGCCAAAGGGAGATCATAGCCCGCTCCTACCTTGCGGATATCGGCCGGCGCCATATTTATGACAACCTGTTTCCCCGGCCAATGGAGTCCAATTGAGCGTAAAGCCGATTCAATGCGTTGTTGGCTCTCCTTTACAGAAATATCGGGTAAACCCACAAGATAAAATTTTATGCCGCGCGACACGTTGACCTCTACGGTGATAATCTCCGCCTCTATACCACTTACGGCTCCTGAAAATGTTTTTATCAGCATATCTGTTCCATTTAGCACATACGAAAACTTAATGTCAAATATAACTATAATGATCCGTAAACAAAACAAAAAGTTTGTTATCCACATACTTTCCGCCTGTTTTTTTTCGTACACAATAATCGTGTTCGTGAACTTAAAAATCGATATTTTAGCGGCATATAACCAAATCGGATCATGAACTTCAGAAAGTCTGTTGCTTTTCTTCTCTGTTTGTGCGCTATAACGACAACATTCCCATCACCGCCCGATACAATAACAAAACCCGGTGAACGGAAAAAGGTGGGTCTGGTTCTCAGCGGTGGTGGAGCCAAAGGGGTAGCGCATATCGGAGTGTTGAAAGTACTTGAGGAGGTAGGCATTCCAATCGACTATATCGCCGGCACCAGTATGGGCGCTATTGTGGGCGGACTCTATGCCATAGGGTACAGCCCCGCCGTACTCGACAGTATCGTGAGTATCCAGGATTGGCAAAACCTTCTTTCGAACCAGATTTCGCGCGACAAACTGCTTTTTACAGAGAAGGAGATAAACGACAAAACTTTGCTCTCCATACCTTTCTCCAGCGACAGGTTTAAAATTCCCACCGGGGTGTTGTCCGGCGAGAGCGTGCTCAACATGCTTACGGTCTACACCACTGGTTATCATTCCATGGCAACATTCGACAGCCTCCCCGTTCCATTTGCCTGTGTGGCATACGACCTGGAAACAGGCGACGAGGTTATAATACGGGAGGGAAATCTGGCCACCGCTATCAGGGCAAGCATGTCCATTCCCGGAGTTTTTTCCACTGTCCAGATCGACAATAAGATATTGATTGACGGGGGGGTAATAAACAATTTTCCCGTGGATGTTGTTCGCGCTATGGGAGCCGAAGTAGTCATAGGTGTGGATGTAAGTATGGTTACCGAAAAACGCGACATTATTGAGGAGGAAAGCCTATCCGATGTCGAATATGGTAGTTTGACCTACATCTATACAAAGATGATCGACCGTCTTGGCAAGGAGAAACTGTTGAAAAACATTGAAAACACCGATTTTTACCTACATCCCGATGCGGCCCCCTTCACGACAACAAGCTTTACATCACAAGCGATAGATACCCTGTTGCTGAGAGGAGAAAAGATCGCTAGGGAAAATATCGACAGTTTGGTCGCCTTGAAGAAAATGATTTACAACGGATTTGAAGAGAGTTACAAACTTCCCGGAAACCGCCCTGAAAACAACGGCTACCCCATCAGCGATACTATCCAGTTGGGAAAGATATTTTTCTCGGGAATCGGTCTCCTCAACGAGCCCAACTTACGGCAGATGTTCCGTTTCAAAGAGAACTCAACCATCAGCCACCAACAGATTCTCGATGGTCTCGAGATGTTGAAGGGAACGGGACTTTTCTCATCCGTATCCTATCACCTCGACAATTATAAACAGGAGCAATACGACCTTATTGTCGATTGTGCGGAGAGAAGCATGAGTACACTGAATTTAGGGATCCGTTTCGACACCAGGGAGATATCCTCCGGTTACCTTAACGCCATATGGTCGCCTAGTAACCTTCATGGAGCCATAGTTGAGTTCAAGGGAAGACTATCTTCAAGTCCCTATGCCAACGTGGGGCTCTACTATCAAAACGCTTGGGTGGGTCGTTTCGGTATGTCGTATCAGTACCAAAAGTCGAATATGACGGTCCACAACAGTCTCGACTCGATCGGAAGGAACGCCATATTCGCCAAGAGCACGGTAAACATCGACATAGCCAACTTTTATTACAGGAACTTCAACTTTGCCTTAACGGTCAAATACGACCATTTTGTTCCTTATTCAAGTGAATTCTTCAGAAACCACCTTTCTTTGGGCAACCTGAACAAAGAGCATCTTATCGTTTACAAAGCCGGGGTAAAATATGACAACCTTGATCATGCTTTCTTCCCCTCCAAAGGGGTAAGGCTTAAGGCGGGATATTCATTTTATACTGACGATTTTTTGGGATACAGGGAAGATAAACCTTTCAGGTCGACCGAACTATCACTGCTCGGTGTTGTCTCCGCCGGCAAACGGTTTACCATGAGCGGATCATTTTATGGCAGGTTCCTTAGCCGCAGTGATATTCCCTTTTCATGCGAAAATTTTGTTGGGGGCATAATTCCTGATTATTATGTTGACGGTCAACTCCCATTTTACGGAATAAGCAGCGTGGCCGCCGTTTCCAAAAGGGTGTCGATCATAACTTTGGAGATAAGATGCAAGATAGCGCCAAACCATTATGTTTGGATCAAGGGAAACAACGCCGGAATAAACAATCTCTTCACGGAATATTTTGATACCAACAGCGGGTACTACCTATGGGGCGGAGCTGTCGGCTTCTCCCTGAACAGTCCCGTTGGTCCCCTCGATATGATGATCAACTTCAGCAACCATAAAGGAGGCGATGGGGGATTTTATATCAATCTGGGAAAATACTTTTAGAGGTTTCGCGTATCTGTTTTTTATGAACCTCTCTTCTGCCTTATTTTTATCTCATGTTGATGGTAAACCAGGGAGAATGGCGGAATTGACTCTGTGAGCCAGACATTACCGCCAATTATACTATCGTGTCCCAACACTGTCTCCCCTCCCAAAATGGTACTTCCGGCATAAATAATGACATTATCTTCTATGGTAGGATGCCTTTTTGTGTCGCACAGTTCCTTCTTGACACTGAGGGCTCCTATGGTCACCCCTTGATAAAGCTGGACGCGTTTACCGATAATAGCCGTTTCTCCGATGACGATACCGGTACCATGGTCAATAAAGAAAGGCGAATCAATGGTAGCCTTGGGATGGATATCTATCCCCATCTTTGAGTGGGCGTATTCAGTCATTATCCTCGGAATCAAAGGAACGTTCAACCTGGCCAGGGAATTGGCTATACGATATACAAGAATAGCATAAAATCCGGGATAACTCATTATAACCTCATCAACAGAGGTAGAGGCCGGATCATTTTCAAAAATAAAATCGGCATCCGATTCAAGCGCGCTCTTTATGCTGCCTATATTTCCAAAAAATTGGTCAATAACCTCATCGGTGTCCCTATCAAGCCTGTTTTTTATGGGACGGAGCAATTTATTCAGATCTTTTCGCAATCTCCTATCCGATTTAACCCTGCGCGAATAGCCCTCAACCTCTGGAAAAAGCTTGACGGCCATATCCTGGGTAAACAATGAAATTCCCCTCTTTGAAGGAAGATTTCCTTTATGGAATCGTAACATTAACAAAGAAATTTGAAATAAGCACAAACAAAATAAATACAAGCACACCAACCGCGATTACCGCGACACTTATGCGATTTGGCCGCACCCAACCCCAAAGCACTACGTCACCAACTTATAACCCTTACCGTGGACATTGAGAATCTTTACCGAGGGGTCATCCTTGAAATATTTCCTTAGACGGGTTATGTATACATCCATACTTCTGGCATTGAAGTAATTATCACTCACCCAAATAGACTTTAAGGCATAGTTTCTCTCCAATATCTCGTTGTGACGCCTACAAAGCAGGTAGAGCAGCTCCGATTCTTTTGTAGTGAGCTTGGCAACTGTTTTACCCTCCATTGACAAGGTCTGCTTCAAATAATCAAAGGAGTATCTGCCCAGTTGAAAAACCTCAAAATCTTTCATTGCTGCGCCCATTTCGGTTCTTTTTTGTATTGCCTTTATCCTGTAAACCAACTCTTCGATAGAGAACGGTTTAGTGATATAATCATCCGCACCCGAACGGAAACCCTCAAGTATATCCTCTTCTACCCCTTTGGCGGTCAGAAATATTATCGGTATTTTTGAGTCAACCTGCCTTACTTCGCGGGCAAGGGTCAACCCATCCATCTCCGGCATCATGATATCGAAAATACATAGCGTAAACTTATCCGCCATAAAGGCTTCAAGCGCTAATACACCGTTTTCAAAAAGATGAGTCTCAAAACCTTTAGCGTTAAGATATTCCCTTAAAATACTGCCCAGATTAATATCATCTTCAGCCAAAAGAATTTTAGTGTCACCCATAATCAGAAATTTTGTGGAATAAAGATAGTAAATTTTGTTCCCTTGTTTACCTGGCTTTCTACTTTTATATCGCCATTATGTTCTTCTATAACCATTTTCAGATAACTGAGCCCCAAACCGTACCCTTTTACGTCGTGAACATCGCCCGAGGAGACCCTGTAAAACCTATCATATATCCTCTTCAGATTATCCTTGCTTATACCAACCCCATTATCAGCTACGGTAATACAAATACCATCGTTATCATTGTATGTTCCAATTTTGATAACCGGCGGGCCCTTGGAATATTTGATCGCATTATCCAACAAATTTGAGATAGCGTTGGGAAAATGGATCTCGTCAATTTTTGCGTAATGGAACACCGCCTTATAATCCTTCTCTATTCTTCCCTTGGCGTTATGAATACGAAGGTAATAATTTTCCGACATGTTGTCGAGAAGATCATGTATATCCTGTTTCGTGGGGTTCAGCTTGATTTTTGACTTCTCAAAAAGAGATATCTCCAGAACCTTATCAACAAGGATACGCAACCTGTTGCTCTCATCAAGCACAATCTTCGCCAGGTTATCCATATTCTTATGCTGGTTGGAAATTGATTTATCCGCCAACATCTGCGATGCCAACGAAATTGTAGATATGGGAGTTTTCAATTCATGGGTTATGTTGTTCATGAAGTCCTGCCTTATCTCCGACATTTTCTTCTGCCTTCCGTAATAAATGGTAGTGCCCGTAACGATAATGATCAATATTGTGGTAAAGGTTATTGACAAGATACCAAAGACGCCCATTTGGCGAATTTTATAGCGCTCCTCATTGAGACAGTACATTATCAACTGGTTCTGTCCGGGCGAAGGATCGTTCGGAAAGAGCTGTATCATGAACTTGTTCCTTCCCCGTTGCATTGAAAATCCCGGGGTTTCCCATATAGTACCCTGTTGACCCGAACGAATCGACAATTCAAAGTCCAGCAAAATACCCCTTTTGTCAAGTTCCTGCCGGACTTTTAATGTTATATCGTCAAAATCCACTCTTTCCCTTATGTTCTGTTCAGGATTGATTATCAATCGGCCTATCATCTCCTGGAGCAGATAAATGCGGTTGACAAACCGATTGGCGCGACTGGCTTCAGTAAACTCGTCGACGATTTCCATAAGTTGGCCCGAAAGATCCAACAGCTCTGTTGTATCAGGTTCAACCGGCTCTTCTTTAAGCGGAATAGAAAAGGTGTCGCCCGTAAGTTCTCTCAAACCATACGTATCTATAAGAGCGGAAGCCGACTGTATACTGGCCAACCTTGGATCCATATACAATCCCGAAGCGTACAAAATACTCAAGGTGTCTTCACCCCAGGCACTTATCTCTCTGAACAAAAAATTGATTATCTCCTCCTCTTCCAAGCGGTCCACCACCTCCTCAAGAGCCTGGTTGGCATTTAACCGGAACTGTTGGTCCGACATATCGTAAGCTTCTCCCAACCAATTTAACTGTAAAAGTACCAGTCCCGCGAGAACGCAGAAAAACAAAACTGATACTAAGGGAATGGTCTTGCGCTTCATACGATTGGCAAATATATCATTTCTTTATTAAATTTGAAGATTCATTTTTATGCATGAACTTACCATATTTCATAGCCAAAAGGCTGATCAAAG
>DUOU01000188.1 GCA_012838685.1 Bacteroidota bacterium
AGCTATTTCTACCTCAGATATCAATCTTTTGAAAAGTGTGAAGGGGGTAGGTCTGAAAACAGCCCAAAGAATAGTTGTTGACTTAAAGGATAAGGTTGATAAACAAGGATTAGCAAACGAATTATTTGTTTTAGCGGACAATACCACCAAAGAAGGAGCGTTATCTGCTTTAGTGATGTTGGGTTTTGCGAAAGCGACCGTTGAAAAAGTACTTGACAATATTGTTAGGAAAGAAAAAGGGCTCTCTGTGGAGGATCTTATAAAACGAGCGCTAAAAAATATGTAATACAGAATATTGGTCGTATTGGGCTTAAACGAATCATATAGAAAATATCCGGTATGTCGCTTTTCCTTGCTGTTTGTCCTGCTGTTGTCGTTGACAAATTTTGCTGTCGGACAGGATCAAACGGAACCGAATCAGCAGGAACAATCGGTATTAAAACTTAACGATGTTTCCACTTTTCCGTGGGATCAGCCTCCCAGTTCCCCCTTTTTTTTGGATAATCCGTCAAATATCCGCTCTTCAGTAGTTTATGATCCCGAAAAAAACGAATATATAATATATCAGAAGGTAGGCTCACTTGATTATCGTATGCCGGTTCGCATGTCTCCCGAAGAGTACAGGAAATATGAATATGAAAGAACTATCAAGGATTATTGGAACCGGAGAATAAGTGGACGAGAAGAGAGTTTCAGATCAAACCTGATTCCCCAGATAGAGGTGGGTGGTGAGGCATTTGACAAAATTTTTGGCAGCAATACAATAAATATCGTTCCCCAGGGGTCAGCGGAATTAATTTTTGGTGTCAACATATCCCATATCGAGAACAACACTCTTTCAGAGAAATTGAGGACAACGACAACGTTCGATTTTGAGGAAAAAATACAGATGAACGTCACCGGTTCCATAGGGGAGAAAATGGAGCTGGGCATAAATTATAATACCGATGCGTTGTTCGACTTTGAAAATAGGACCAAGTTGCAGTATGCGGGGGACGAGGACGAGATATTCAAAAAAATAGAGGCAGGCGATGTCACTTTGCCCCTGAAGGGTAGCCTGATAAACGGCAGTTATTCTCTTTTCGGCTTGAAAACCGAAATGCAGTTCGGCAAATTGACAATGACAACGGTGTTATCACAGCAGAAAGGCGAGTCATCGGTTGTTCAGACTGTAGGCGGAGCCCAGCAACAGGAGTTTGAGATATCAGTCAGTGATTATGAGGCGAACCGCCATTTCTTTCTGTCGCAATACTTCCGCGATATATATGATAAAGCCCTGAAAACATTGCCCACGATCTCTTCCGGCGTAAATATAGAGAAAATAGAAGTTTGGGTAACCAATAAAACCAGTTCGTATGACAATGCCAGGAATATCGTCGCTTTTATGGATTTAGCGGAAAACAGGGACCATATTTATAACACTGTTCCCGAATTTCAGCCAACCGGAGGCCAAATTGCCCCGTCCAATTCAACCAATGGATTGTACGAAAGCCTGAACTCTGTTTACGGCGGTATCAGAAATGTTGATCAGGTCACCAACATTTTGAGCGCGTTGGGTTCCTCGTTCCAGATAGGCAGGGATTACGAAAAAATTGAAAACGCCAGAAAACTGAATCCAACGGAATATACCCTAAACAAACAATTGGGATATATCTCCCTGAACGGAGCGTTAAATTCCGATGAGGTTCTCGCGGTTGCTTTCCAGTATACCCTTAACGGGGAGGTTTACCAGGTTGGGGAATTTTCCACTGACGGTATAGATGCGCCAAAGACCTTGGTAGTTAAGTTGATAAAAGGTACCAGCTTATCGCCAAAATATCCTACATGGGACCTAATGATGAAAAACGTATATTCACTTGGGTCGGGTCAGGTTGATAGGAGCGATTTTGTTATGAACATTTTGTATGAAGACGCTAAGTCGGGCAACTCGATAAACTATCTTCCCGAGGGAAACCTTCAGGACAAAATTTTGCTACAGGTACTGGGGCTGGATAATTTGAACTCAAACGGTGACTGGAAATCGGATGGTGTATTCGATTTTATTGAGGGAGTTACTGTTGCCTCAGCTCGGGGCCGGGTAATTTTTCCCGTTGTGGAGCCGTTTGGTTCTTATTTGGCCAGTCAGATCACAAGTGACGCTATGGTCAAAAAATATGTGTTCCAGGAACTGTATGACTCAACCCAAACCAGGGCGAAACAGATAGCGGAAAAGGATAAATTCCTTTTGTCGGGCACTTTCACCTCACAGTCGGGGTCTGAAATTTATCTCAATACCATGAATATTGCCAAAGGATCGGTGGTTGTTACCGCCAACGGGGTGACGTTGACGGAGAACGTTGATTATACGGTGGATTATAATATGGGTTCGGTCACGGTCATAAATTCTTCGTTGCTGGAGTCGAGAACACCTATCTCAGTATCCGTGGAGAGCGAGCAGTATCTGGGTTATCAGACAAAAACATTATTGGGTACACACCTCAATTACAAATATTCCAAAGATCTTGAAATAGGAGCGACCCTGTTACATTTAGGCGAAAAGCCGTATACCCAAAAGGTGGTTTATGGAGAGGAGCCCATATCGAACACGATCTGGGGCCTTGATATGTCGTATAGAAAGGAATCAAACATGATTACCAATATTATCGACAATATTCCCTTGATCGAGACCAAAACACCGTCAACAATATCTTTTTTTGGTGAGTTTGCCCAGCTTTTGCCGGGACAATCGAAAGCTATCGACGACAACGCATATATTGATGATTTTGAATCAAGCGAGATACCTCTTGATCTAAGGTCGTACAGTGCATGGTCGCTGGCCAGTATTCCGCAGGGACAGAGTCGTCTGTTTCCCGAGGCCTCCCTGAATAACGATCTAATGAGTGGATATAACAGGGCGAAACTGGCATGGTTTGTTATAGACCCTCTATTTTTGAGAAACGGCTCCACAACGCCCGACAACATCAAGCGCAACCCTGACCTTCAGTCGAGCCACTTTGTCAGGGAGATCTATGAAAACGAGATTTTTCCCAACAGGGAGAGTGTAACAGGGTTTAACACAACTATAACTGTTCTTAATCTTTCCTATTATCCTGAGGAAAAGGGACCGTATAACTATGATGCCGAACCAAGTATTTATTCGGAGGGCATTGGCCCGCGAGGAACTTTAAATGATCCCGCTTCGCGTTGGGGCGGAATAATGAGGGAGGTGCTGACTACCGATTTTGAGACTTCAAATATCCAATATATAGAGTTTTGGTTGATGGATCCCTTTGTGGAGAACAGCGATCATCTTGGTGGAGATTTTTATATTAATCTTGGTGATATATCCGAAGATGTTCTTAAAGACTCTAGAAAGAGTTTTGAAAACGGACTCCCTACCGGCGCACAAGTAGTAAACGTAGACACAACCGCATGGGGACGGGTTCCTTCGGTGCAGTCGGTTGTAGATGCTTTTGATAACGATTCAGAGTCAAGATTGTACCAGGATGTCGGCTTTGATGGTCTGATGAACAGTGATGAGCGGACATTTTTCATAGATTATCTCCAGTCGGCCCAAACCATTGTTGACCCGGATGTATATGAAAACATTCTGGAAGATCCCTCTTCCGATGACTTTCATTATTATAGGGGAACCGATTATGATATTTATGGTTTGGGGATTCTTGAGCGATACAAGAAATTCAACGGACTGGAACGTAACTCGCCTACCCCGGAGATGTCGGATGAGAGTTATTCCACGTCGGGTACGACCATTCCTGATATGGAGGATATAGATAACGACAACACATTGAACGAAACGGAGGCCTATTATCAGTACAGGATAAGTATGCGCCCCCAGGATATGGCGGTGGGGACAAATTATATTGTAGATGAAGTAAAGTATGAGGCCACCTTTGCCAATGGAGAAAAGTCGCCCGTAACCTGGTATCAGTTCAGAATACCGATATCGGAATATGAAAAGAGTGTTGGTGCTATAAGCGACTTTAAGTCGATACGTTTCATGAGGATGTTTCTGACCGGCTTTGAAGAGCCGCTCTTCATGAGGTTCGCTGAGTTGAATCTGGTCAGGGCAGAGTGGAGAAAGTACAATGTAACTTCTTTTGAGGGAGGAGAGAGGGTAACCGTGCCCGAGATGGATGATGGGTCGTTTGAGATAGGATCGGTAAATATTGAGGACAACTCGGGCAAGACACCGGTAAATTATGTATTACCGCCGGGAGTAGATAGGGTAAAAGATCCCACAAACACTCAACTTGTCCAGTTGAACGAACAGGCAATGGTGCTGAAAGTTCAGGATCTCGCCGATGGGGATGGAAGGGCGGCTTATAAGACAATCTCGCTGGATATGAGAAAATATCGTAAACTGAAAATGGATGTTCATGCCGAAGCTTTGACCGGACAGACGCTCGGTGATAATGATCTCTCGGTATTTATCAGGATAGGATCAGATTACAAAAACAACTTTTATGAGTATGAGATACCGGTAAAAGTAACGCCACCGGGATTTTATAACAACGATTCCGGATCCGACAGATTAATTGTCTGGCCCAAAGAAAACAGATTCGAGATAGATCTTTCCGTTTTGCAGGAAGTTAAGCAAGAAAGAAACCTTGCAATGAAAACAGGGGGCTCAAACCTGAGCCTGACCGATGTATACACAACGGAAACAGGTTCCGGTCACCGCATTTCGGTCGCGGGAAATCCCACTTTAAGCAACGTTAAGATAATATTGATAGGTGTAAGGAATCCCATACAGACAAGAAACAACGGTAATGATGATGGTTTTTCCAAATCGGGAGAGATTTGGGTAAACGAACTTTGTCTGAGCGACTTCAACAATGAAGGAGGATGGGCCGCGAACGCTCAGCTACGGGCTAGTTTGGCCGATCTGGCCACAGTGAACCTTGCGACCCAGGCGAGCACCCCGGGGTGGGGAAGTATCAGTTCAAAGGTGGACCAAAGGAGCATGGAGCAGGTAATGAAATATGATCTTTCTTCAACCATAGAACTTGGAAAGTTCTTTCCCGAAGGGTTTATCCGATTGCCTGTTTATGTTGGATTTTCGGAAACAGAGGTTATTCCGGAATATAATCCTCTCGATCCCGATGTCTATCTTGATGATGTGCTGGACAATATAACCAATAGGAGAGAACGCGATTCCATAAAAAATATTACAACGGAGTATACCCAGCGCAAAAGCATCAACATCAGCAACGCCGGAATAACCAAAAGGGGAGAGAAAAGCTATCCTTGGTCTCCTTCCAATATAAGTGTCAATTATACCTATAATGAGATCTACAACAGCAACGCCACAACTGAAAGGGATGTTGAGAAGAGTTACAAGGGGAGCATAAACTATAATTATAACCCCAACCCTAAAAATGTTGTTCCATTCAAGAATGTTGCCTTCCTTAATGCTCCGGTTTTCAGGATAATAAAAGACATCAATTTTTATCCTATGCCAAGGAACATATCCTACCGAACAGAATTGTACAGATATTATAATGAGGTGATTACCAGAAATATCTTGAATCCATATTTCCTTGTGACACCAACATACGACAAGGAGTTCGCTATGAGCAGGATTTTTGACCTCAAATATGATCTTACCAGACAGTTGAAAGTCGATTTTTCATCTACCAATATGGCGATAATTGATGAACCGTTCGGGGCAGTTGACAAGAAACGTTATGAATCCGAATATGCTCATTGGAAGGATTCGGTGATGGTCAACCTCAAGAATCTCGGGAGAAAAACAAATTATTACCACAGTTTCAACGCGACATACACTTTGCCCATAAACAAGATTCCGCTCCTGACATGGGTAAACGCTAATGCAAGGTTTAGTTCCGACTATTCGTGGAAAGTGGGAACACTTTATCCCAATGATATGGGGATAAATATTGGCAATACCATAGAGAACGGCAGTGATCTCACAATGACCGCAATGGCAAATCTGGCCACACTATATACAAAATCATCTTTTCTCAAGAACATTGAAAACAATACCCGACCCGGAGCATCGGCAAATATGCAACGGGAATACAAAACAGAGGTATTCGCGTTGAAGAACGTAACTTTAAGATCAGGAAACATTAGGCGGATATCGCACAACTTAAGGACCGAGGATGTTACTGTAACGGTTACAGACAGCGAAGGGCAGATTGTTGAGGGTGAGATGGAGGTCCTGAATGAGAACAGGGTCAGTTTCACCCCCAACAGAGATGCGCAGGGAGTTCAGATAGTTGTTGAGGGCCGGGTTCCTGTCAGCAGGGGAGCCTTGGTTGTTATGGGAGAATATTTTGCCAGGGCGCTTATGGGGATCAGGTCGGTTTCACTTACCCTAACTTCCTCAAGCGGTCAATTATTGCCGGGGTACCTTCCTGGATCCGACTTTATGGGATTATCAACATACAATAATTTCAGATCTCCGGGAATACCTTTTATTTTGGGTGTGGCAGATAAGGGTTTCTTCGATAATGCCGTAGCGAGAGGGTTGATCACAACCGATACTTTGCAGACAATTGCCGCAAGTATCAAGAATCAGATAAATATTTCCGCCAGAAGCATGGTAGAACCTTTTCCCGGCCTTAGGATAGATTTGACAGCCGATAGGAGGTTCAACGAAATAAATAGCGCCTACTATATAGCTGATAGGTTTGGGAACTTTCCGGAGAGTACCCGTAACAGAACTTTATCTGGCGCCTTTTCAATGTCGGTCATCTCCTGGGGAACAGCTTTCGAGAAACTGGACTCCAAAGATGGTTATGCTTCGCCCACTTTCCAGATGTTCAAGGAAAATCTTTCGGTTATATCCGCCCGCAGGGCGGAACTCAGGTCGGAAATCGATTCCGAATATGATCCAACTTTTGATCCGACCTCCGGAGGTACCCTTGACGGAGAGTACAAAAGCGGGTACGGCAGAACCTCCAGTGAGGTAATGATACCGGCGTTTCTTTCGGCTTATACACAAACTGATCCGGCAAATGTATCGCTTGACATGTTTCCCTCGGCACTGAAGATGATGCCAAACTGGAGAATAACCTTCGATGGGCTTTCCAAGTTTGGTTTTATACAACAATATTTCAACTCGATAACGTTGTCCCACCAATATCGCAGCACTTATCAGATAGGCAGTTACGTAACAAACTTGGATTTTGTCGCCTCCTCTAATGGTATGACCTCGGCAAGGGATCTCCAGGGCAATTTTGTAACAAAATATGAGATCAACTCTGTTACCATAACCGAACAATTCAGTCCGTTGATCAATATCGACATGAACTGGAAGAACAGTCTATCGACCCGGTTTGAGGTAAAGAGGTCGAGAACAGTAGCCCTTATATTGAGCAGCAATCAGGTAACAGATTCCAGGGTCAAGGAGATTACGTTTGGTGCCGGATATAGGTTTGATGATGTCAGTATTGTGTTGAATACCGGAGGACGCCAGCGTGCCCTGAAAAGCGATCTTAACCTGAACATTGACTTTTCGATACGGGACAACAAGGCTATCGCCAGGAAACTTATTGAAGATGTGGATCAACCGGTGTCAGGTCAAACTGTGTTCGCTGCGGGTTTGAGTGCTGATTATGTTTTGAGCGACAGGTTTAAACTGCAATTTTACGCCGACCATAATTTCAATGATCCGTTCGTGGCCACAACATATGCCACCTCCAACACCAGTTTCGGGTTTAGCCTGCAATTTACCTTGGTTCAATAGAAAAGCCATTCAAATTTGGTTAATATCGTGGTTATAAAATACCTTTGATTAATTTGTATAAATATCCTATTTTTGTCCAAACAACATAAAATTAATTATAATGAACATCATGAACACCCCGTCAAATTTATTTTATGCCGCAACCCATGAATGGCTTCGCATTGAAGGTGAAGAGGGTTATGTTGGAATTACTGATTTTGCCCAAAAAGAACTGGGAGATATAGTCTTTTTCGAGATTGATACTGTCGGAGAAACTCTTGAAAAGGATACTCCCTTTGGAACCGTTGAGGCGGTTAAAACCGTTTCGGACCTGCATATGCCCCTAAGCGGGGAGGTTCTTGAAGTAAATCCCGCACTTGAATCCTCTCCTAGTCTGGTAAACGAAGATCCATACGGAAAAGGATGGATTATCAGGATTAGAATAACTGACCATACCGGAAAAGAGACCCTTCTAAGCGCGGAACAATATCAGGAATTGACCTGATTTATTTGATCACAAGGTTTTTTTGACCTCCACAACCTTGTAGCCTTCAATGATATCACCGACTTTTATATCGTTGAAGTTTTGGATGTTCAGTCCGCACTCATAGCCGGTGTTCACCTCTTTGACGTCATCTTTGAATCGTTTTAACGATCCCAGATCGCCCGTGTATACCACTATACCGTCGCGAATTACCCTTACTTTGGTATTTCGGGAGATTTTTCCCTCCTTAACATAACATCCGGCAACAGACCCCACCTTGCTCACCTTAAACACTTCGCGTACCTCAAGTGTTGCCACGATCTCCTCTTTTTCTTCGGGAGAAAGCATCCCTTCCATAGCAGACTTGATCTCTTCAATAGCATCGTAGATTATTGAGTAAAGCCGGATATCAATCTCCTCCTGTTCGGCCAATTTTCTGGCATTTAGTGAAGGTCTGACCTGGAAGCCTACAACAATGGCGTTCGAAGCGGCGGCAAGAAGTATATCTGATTCTGAAATCTGTCCAACCGCTTTATGGATAACATTTAGCTGTATCTCGGGAGTTGAGAGCTTGATGAGTGAGTCGCTCAACGCCTCTACAGATCCGTCCACGTCACCTTTAACAATAATATTAAGTTCCTGGAAGTTGCCGATAGCGATTCTTCGGCCTATCTCATCAAGAGTTATATGTTTTTGTGTCCTCAAACCTTGTTCACGCTGTAGTTGTGCCCGTCTTGTAGCTATATCCTTGGCTTCGCGATCACTTTCCATAATATTGAAATTATCGCCTGCCTGTGGAGCGCCGTTAAGACCTAAAACCAGCGCTGGGGTCGATGGTCCTATCTCTTCGATCTTGTTTCCCCTTTCGTTGTGCATAGCCTTAACGTTGCCATAATAGCTTCCCGCCAACATAACATCACCAACTTTCAACGTTCCCGCTTTTACGAGAACGGTTGCCGTATACCCTCTTCCTTTGTCAAGAGAAGATTCAATGATTGTTCCTGTAGCGGGTTTGTTTGGATTAGTGCGAAGATCAAGCATTTCAGCCTCCAGAAGAACCTTTTCGAGAAGTATGTCGATGTTTAATCCGGCTTTTGCCGATATTTCCTGGGATTGGTATTTTCCTCCCCACTCTTCAACCAGATAGTTCATATTGGCCAAAGCTTCCTTAATCTTCTCGGGGTTGGCCTGAGGCTTGTCAATTTTGTTTATCGCGAAAACAATAGGAACACCAGCAGCGGAAGCATGGTTTATAGCCTCAACAGTCTGCGGCATTATTCCATCATCGGCAGCAATGACAATGATCGCGATATCCGTGATTTGGGCACCTCTTGCTCTCATTGCGGTAAAGGCCTCGTGACCGGGAGTATCGAGGAAAGTAATTTTTTTCCCATTATCAAGTCGCACGGCATAAGCTCCAATATGCTGGGTTATACCTCCGGCTTCACCTGCGATTACGTTGGTGCGGCGGATATAATCGAGTAATTTTGTTTTTCCATGATCAACGTGGCCCATTACCGTAACTATTGGAGGTCTGGGCAATAGATCCTCTTCGCGGTCTTCTTCCTCCTTAACAGCCTCCTGAAGCTCGGCGCTTACGAATTCAATATCATATCCGAACTCGTATGCGAGCAAAGACAATGTTTCGGCATCAAGGCGTTGGTTAATAGAGACAAATAGACCAAGATTCATACAGGTAGATATGATTTCTGTTACCGGAATATCCATCATTATGGCCAGTTCATTGGCAGAGACAAATTCCGTAACCTTAAGGATGTTCTTTTCCTGTTCAAGACGATCCTTGTCCTCGCGGTTTTTTTGGTGAATTAGTTCCCTTTTCTCTTTTCTGTATCGGGATCCCCTGGATTTGCCCTTTGTGGTTAATCGAGCTAGGGTTTCCTTTATCTGTTTTTGAACCTCTTCCTCGCTGATTTCGGCCCTGATGGGTCTTTTTTTACCTTTTTTGCCGCCGACTTTTTCCTTTTTCTCTCCAGGAGGTGTGGTTATTGCGGAAGGCTTGTCCTGCCCCTTTACTATTCTTTTTCTTTTTTTCTTTTTTCTCGAATCTCCGGGGCCCTCGGGTTTCGTTGATTGGAAAGCAGGTGTTTTTTTCTTTTCTTCAACGGGAAGGTCTATCTTTCCAACAACCGTGGGACCTGACAGTTTGCTACTGCTGGATTCAGTTCGGAATATTTTTACCTTTGGTTCTTCAGGTGCCTTTGGTTTAGATGGCTTTGATTTTTCTACAACCTCCTTGACTTCTTCCCTTTTTTCCGAGATTTTTTGTTCACTGGCCGGTTTTTTGGAAACCGTTTTGGCCGTCTCTTTTTTGCTTTTCTTTTTTTCTGCTTTTGGGTCTTCTTTTTGTGGAGTTTTAGTCTCTTTTACCTTCGGCTCTTTTGTCTCCTCTGCCTGAAGATCAGATTTTGGCTGTTCCTTTTCCGCGGTTGTTTCGGTTCTTGATTTTGAAAGACCTTCAATGTCAATTTTACCGACAACCTTTATTTCAGCCTTTTTGACCTCTGTCTTGATATCAATATTATACGGCGTTCCTGAAAGATCTTTAACAATAATTTCTTCTTCCGGTTCCTGTTCGTCAGCAGGTTCTTTTTCTACAACATCCTCAATAGTAAGAGATTCCCGTTTTTTATAGAATCCTTTAAGGCCAAGATTTTCCGATTCTTTTTTGGCCCTGATATCGGTACTGTACTCTTTGACCAGCAATAGGTATGCCTCTTGTGGAATTTTCGTATTTGGATTTTGGTCAAGAGAAAATCCTTTTTTATGTAGAAACTCGACAATAGTCGATATTCCCACATTGAATTCGCGGGCTGCTTTGCTTAACCTTGTTGCCTTAACGTCACTTGTCATAAATATATCGCCTGAGTTTTATTAAACCTCCAAAAAGATCCTATTCAAATTCTGCCTTAAGAATATTGACCACCTCTTCTATTGTCTCTTCTTCAAGGTCGGTTCTCTTTATTAAGTCGCTTATTGGGATTCCCAACACACTTTTGGCCGTGTCGCATCCTATAGCCTTAAGTTCTTCGATGATCCAATCTTCAATCTCATCGCTAAATTCTTCAAGTTTGACATCTTCATCGTCCTCGCCACCCGGTTCCCTGTAAACATCAATTTCATAACCTGTGAGCTGGCTTGCCAGTTTTATATTGAGGCCGCCTTTTCCGATAGCCAGCGAGACCTCTTCAGGCTTAAGGTAAATCTCGGCTTTTTTGATGTCATCAAAAAGTTTTATTGATGTTATTTTAGCCGGACTGAGCGCTCTTTGAATAAAGAGTTGGTTATTTGAAGTATAATTTATTACGTCAATATTTTCATTTCGGAGTTCTCTTACAATTCCATGTATCCTTGAGCCTTTCATGCCGACACATGCGCCTACGGGATCAACCCTTTCGTCATAGGATTCTACGGCAACTTTGGCCCTTTCTCCGGGAACCCTGACAATTTTCTTGATCGTGATCAGACCATCAAAGATTTCCGGTACTTCAAGTTCAAACAATCTTTCAAGAAATACAGGTGAAGTACGGCTAAGAATAATGAACGGAGTGTTGTTTCTCATTTCCACGGCAAAAACAACTGCTCTTATTGAATCGCCCTTACGGAAATGGTCTGAAGGGATCTGCTCCGCTTTTGGCAGTATGAGCTCATTACCGTCGTCGTCCAGAACCAGGATCTCCCTTTTCCAAACCTGATAGACCTCTCCGGTTACGATCTCTCCAATCCTGTCCTTATATTTTACGTATATATTGTTTTTTTCAAGTTCAAGAATCCGTGCGGTGAGGTTCTGTCGCAGTGAAAGTATAGCTCTTCTGCCAAAATCCAGGAACTTTACCTCATCTGAAACCTCTTCGTCCAATTCATAATCTGAATCTATTTTTTTTGCCTCTGAAAGGGGGATTTGTGTATTGGGGTCGGTGAGTTCATCATCGTTTACAACTGTTCTGTTTCTCCAAATTTCAAAGTCACCCTTGTCAATGTTAACGATAATATCAAAATTATCGGCTGATCCGTATTTCTTGGCCAGAATACCCCTGAATACATCCTCAAGAACGCTCATCATTGTAGGGCGGTCGATATTTTTCAGTTCCTTGAATTCCGCGAAGGTGTCTGTCAAATTAACATTTTCCATTTTTGGTGCCAAACCGTTAAATTAATTAAATTATAATACTATTTTGGTTGTTTTTACCTGCTCAAAGTTAAAGCTGATCGGTTTTATCTCTTTTCCTTTTCCTTTTATTTTGACCTCTGTCTCCAGATCAAATCCTCCTTGGGTTACATTTTTCAAAATACCGGAATGCTTCTGTCCATCTTCATCCACAACTTCTACTTTCCGACCCTCATTTTTATAATATTGTTTGATAACTATAAATGAGGAATCCAAGCCGGGAGAGGATACCTGAAGTTCAAAATCCTCCGTTTCTCTGTCCAGATTCTTCTCAATATGTCGATGAAGCTCCACGCATTCATCGATTGTAACACCGTTCCTGGTATCAACAAAAACAGTTATCTTGTTGGTACTGCTCACTTTTATTCTTACAAGAAACATCTCTGTTTCATCGGTGAAATCGTGAACCAACTCCTCTATGAAACTTTTTTCGATCATATTTTGAATCGCGACAATAAAATAGGGGACTCCAGTCCCCTACTTGAATTGTCCCTCAAATCGGATGCAAATGTAACAATAGTTTTTCAGGATACAAATAAATTTTTCATTTATTAACGCTAAATGAATGAATTAGCAGGTTTATTCGGATATTATAAAAAAATACACAGGCATAAAATTGACGATAAAAGTTTGGCAATGGTTGGTTTTATCCGACATTCGCGGGAAAACAGAGTTAAGTGGAATATGGTTTTTTTGACGATAATGCGATTAATCTCTTGAAAAATTGCCTATTATGTCCCAAAGAATGTCGGGCGAACAGGATCCGGGGAGCAAAAGGAATTTGTCGTACCGATGCGGGGTTAAACATAGCGTCAATATGTGTCCATAAAGGAGAAGAACCGGTTATTAGCGGGCCAGAAGGCATATGCAACATTTTTTTTTCGGGTTGCAACCTTCATTGTTCTTATTGCCAGAATTATGAAATCAGCGGGGGCTCCGTAAATTTTTGCCACGGAGAGGACGGGGAAACAGAGCATATTGGAAGGGAATCCCATCAGAATTCCGGATTATTGTTTACGGATGCCATAGAGACCATTGAATCAATGTTAAAACGTGGGATCAAGAGTGTTGGCTTTGTCTCTCCCTCACATATGGTTGTCCATGTTTTAGCGCTCATAAGCGAACTCAGGTCAAGAGGGAACAATCCCATCACTGTTTATAATACCAGTGGATATGACAAGACAATAACGATAAAAAATTTTGAAGGATTGGTTGATGTTTACCTGCCCGACTTCAAGTACGCCTCTCCGGAGATAGCGGACAGGTTTTCAGGAGCCTATGATTATCCTGAAGTTGCTTTGGCGGCTATTAAGGAGATGTACCGCCAGAAGGGATCCACTTTGATCACTGACGGTTCAGGTGTGGCGATAAACGGATTGGTAATACGTCATCTGGTGCTTCCGGATCATGCCGAAGAGAGCAAAAAAGTGCTTCGCCTTATTGCCGAAGAGATTTCCACGGGAGTCAGCATATCGTTGATGTCGCAGTATTATCCCACACCCCAGGTAGCAGAACATCCATCGCTTGGCAAGACTCTGACCCGAGAGGAATATGAAGATGTTGTAATGGAGATGGAAAGATTGGGTTTTCGCAACGGATGGGTACAGGAAATGGAGAGTTCCCGTTCATATCGGCCAGATTTTTCAATGAAAGATCCGTTTAATCGGTGATACCCTTAACGGCCAACATTTATTACAGGGGAAGCACCTGTGTTTTAATCGCAGTTATTCCTTAAACCGAGGGCGCTGGCAATATCTTCCCACGATATCGCGGTTAAGCTGCCATCATTGTGCACCGGATAAAAGGCGCCGTACCTGAAGTCGCCGAATGTTTTTTGAGTAATTGCCGTGCCATCGGTGTTGCGGGTAATTTCTCCTCTGAAACCGCCAATGTATTCCAAAGTTTTACGGTCAAATATCTGGAAGGTGTTGTTTATTTTGCCCTGGTCTACAATAATGTAATAACCCGAGCTGTCAGCTTCACATTCCCATACAACAATACCCTCGGGTTCATAGAAGAAATAATTATGCGGAATGATCTGCCCTGTAAACAGTCCGTTAGTATCATAAATCTTTATATTGCAGTGATCTTCATGTTCATCGGCTATCAGTAACCTGTTATAATCCCTGTCAACAAGGATTGACTCTACCTTATACAGAACACCTTCACCCGAAGTATCGCCAAAAGCCCTGATATGTTCAGCAGTTGCCTGGTTGTTTTCAACCGCAAAAACAAAGTGATGGACCCTTTGCCCCAGGCTGTCGGCAGGTGGTGTCTCTTCCTCGGGCGTTTCATAATTGTCTGTAACATAGAGATGGTATTTACCTTCATACTGGTCGATAGTGATGCCGTAGGGTAGGCGTAAAACTTTTTCGCCGAAAACCTCCAAGGGTTTGAATTCGGGCAACAAGAAAACCTGTATCCTATGGTTGTCTCTTTCAACAACTACGGCATAATTGTCTATCACCGCGATACCGTTTGGTCGGCTAAGTTCTCCCAGACCCGTTCCAACACTGCCAAAACGGGCAATTTTCTCTCCATTTGCCGCATCGTATACAATAATGGCGTTACCTTCTTTTGCGGTTGCCAATAGCCAGTTCTGCCCTTCCTTGCCATGCCACAAAGCGGGACTGTCTACGTTGTCACTTTCATCGCGCAGGGTTGTGAACGACTCTTTGATCAACGCAACTTCAGGAACTGTTGATTTTAATTGGGTGCTTTGATTATGTTTATCAACTCTTGAAGTTTTATCATTACAAGATGACAACAGAAGGCATGACAGAATTAAAAAACATCCTGTTTTTTTAAACTTTTGTGAAAAACGCATTACAAATCAATTTTTAATCCAAATTGGAAACGCACATTGTAGTATTCAGCCTGCATTACCCGTGAGCTTATGCCTTGGTAATACCTCAATGGCTGGTTCAACAGGTTGTTCGCTTCGGCGTACACTTTGATTTTCGGGGTAATTGAAAAATTGGCGTTTAGATCAAGTTGTATCGCCTTATCATAGTACCTGTCATAAAAAGCCTCTTCTCCAAATTCATCAATATAAGCTGACGAGTAGTTGACAGAAGTTCTGAAGGAAAAACGTTTGCTATCGTATGAAAAGGAACCGTTCACAGTATGATTTGCTGTTCCGGGGAGCGGAATATCATCGTCTTCGCGGCCTTCAATACGGAAATCGCTTACAGAGCTTGTTGTAAAAGTGTAATTGGCGTACAATCCGAAACCCTTCCAGAAACCGGGTAGAAAATCGAGTCGTCGTTGGGCCGCCAATTCAATGCCAAATATTTCAGCGTTTCCGCCATTGACAGGTTGACTGTATGTATCCCAGGTCGTACCTTCGAACAGGTAATCTTCACGAGTTTCTGTCACTATAAAATCCTTTATGTCCTTATAAAAAACGTCAGCGGACAAAATACCGATTGATTTAAAGTATTTCTCAAAAGAGAGGTCGAAATTCATTGATGTGGTAGGTGTTAATCCCGGGTTCCCTATGGCTATTTCGTTGTCGTCCCTGGTTATTTCCCTGTAAGGTACCAGCGAATAATAGTTTGGTCTCGATAGGGTATTTGTCCATGCGGCCCTTAATATCGCGGTTTCGCTAAAATCGTATTTGAGGTGCAGACCGGGAAGAATATTTGTATAAGAATCGGAAACAACGGCGGTAAGCGTGTTTTCATCCTCATCGGCATCGTACTGGTTCCCCTGGTATTTTTGCGAGGTGTTTTCGATACGTACGCCCGCAATAATTAACAACTTAGGTCCAATGTTTTGGTTCAGCATAATATATCCGCTCATAATATTCTCCGTTGCGTTAAAGTTTTCTGCTTCTGCTTCTGCGCTTCTTTCTTCGTCAAACAGGGAAGAGTTGGTCAGATCAAGCCCGCCCAGGTATTCTCGTGACACATGGTTGCCGGTTGCATAGTCGCCCGCCAGGAAGTTATCCTTTGTAAAGTCTTTCAGGTTATTCAGGGTAGTCGCGTTGAAAGCATCTTCATCAATCGGACTGTATTCGAACAGTCGGTTATCGCGCATTTTCTTTTTACCCTTGTACCGTACTCCCAGTTTAATGCTATTCTTAAAATTATTATCAAGCAGCGGAATTGTAAAATTCATTTTAAAGTTTTTATCAATGTCCTCTGTAAACTGAAACTCTTCGGTGATTTCATCAAATTCATAGTCAGAACTGAAATTGGCCGCGGAAGCGGGAGACACACTTGTAATCTTTGGGGCGCTTTCATCTGAGAAGTCAGTTATAAAGGTCAGATCTTCCACCTCATATACAATATATCTTTCGTTGGGTCTTTCTTCAGAGGCTTTGCTGTATGATGCCGTCCAATCGGCCTTGATTCCGCCAAACTGGTGTTCGCCACCCAGTGTGAAATTCATCATACGCTGATCCTCCAGACGTGCATACTTAATGTCATTGGTGCCGCCTTTTGTTTCTCTTTTCATAACGCCTATCCATGAATCGCTACCTTCATCGTACTCAATATCTTTATAGATTGTCCTGTAACGGTTTTCCCAGTCGTTACGATGGTTGTATATACCATTAGCGAACAAGGTATGGTTCCCGGTAAGTTTATAATCAAGGCTCAGTGAATAACTTTGACGGATACGCTGTAAATAGTACTGCCGTATTTGAATTTCTTCCGTAAAGGCTGAGCCATCTTTGTCGTTGTCATCCATAAAATCCCACTCTGATTCAAAATTGTCACTTCCAAGTCGGTGGTCGTGGTAAGAGGCGCTTGCTATTACGCCCAACTTTTTGTTGAAAAAGCGGTCGCCAAGTATAACGGCGCCATTGTATATTGGCTTTGAAGCAAGGATATTATATCCGGATCCGAGTGTCAGACTTGTACGACGGTCATAAGGAGCCGAGCGTGATACCAGGTTAACCGAGCCACCAATGGCATCAGCGTCCATATCGGGTGTGACAGCTTTGTTCACTTCGATAGCCTGAATCATATCGGCAGGAACCAGGTCAAGCTGCACCGTCCGGTCTTCAGCTTCGGCGGAAGGGATCCGTTCTCCGTTTACCATCACTGAGTTATATTGCGGCGCGGTTCCCCTTATGTTTCCGAAGCGCGCTTCGCCCTGGTCATACTGAACATTGATACCTGGAATTCTTTTAAGGGCATCACCGATATTGGCGTCGGGAAAACGGCCCACCAGGTCGGATGATATAATATTGGTGATGTTACCCTTGTTCATTTGTGTGTTCAAGGCTTTAGTCTGCCCCTGCAATTGTCCGGTTACAGTTATTTCGGACAATTCAATACCAGCTTCCAGGCTGAAGTCGATAACAGTTGTTTTGCCGGGTTCAACCAATACTTGTACCGTTTCGGGGGTATAACCGATATATGTGGCCATCAGTTCATATGTTCCGACCGGAACACCGGTAATAGTATAATAACCGTAACTATCGCTGACGGCACCTTTTGAAATTGATTTTAAGACTATAGATGCGCCAGGCATTGAAAGATTATCGTTATCCAGGACTCTTCCTTTAATAATCCCGGATTGTTGCGCCTGAGAACATATTGTCAATGTTGTTAGAAGCACAGATAAGTAAAATTTTAATCGTGTCATGATATTCATTTTAGAATTCATGACAAAACTACCTTCATTACGTTACAAAAAGTTTACGAAAATATTAAGGAATTGATACGTTTTTATGGTTTGAATAGAGTGTTCCCAGTAAATTCATTTATCATAAGGATGGCAGATTATGGTTCGGTCAATCGCACGAAACCTTTTCATAAACAATAAGATATACATTATGAAAGGTGGGAACTGACCATGATTTTCAATGTTGGCCCGTTCAGTGCGTTTTATGGTTTGACGCCGGACTTTCAGGTGTGGATCCGCGATTGATAGGAATATGGTCGATATTGGTGCGTTAATACAATAACAAATGAGAAAACGAAGGTTAAGAAGTTTTGGAAAAACTTGCAAAGAAATCGGGATGTCCTTTTGTAAGGCAGCTTTATTTTTCGTCAATTAAAAATAAAAGCATTAATTTTGACACTATCGTCAAACTCTAATGTCAACACAACCAAATAGCATAAAATGAGTCAATTAAAAGAACCAGAGGTTAAAATAATAGAAGCCGCCAAACAGGTATTTCTAGAAAAAGGGCTTGAAAACGCGAGAATGCGGGATATCGCGGATACAGCCGGAATCAGCAGAACAGCGTTAAATTATTATTATCGTACCAAGGAGAATCTGTTTTACAAGATTATTGAAGAAATTTTAGAAGACATTATTCCCCACTTTGAGAGCCTGTTAAGCAAAGATACTCTCAGTTTTCAGGAGCGTTTTCTGGATATTATCGATGTATATGCCGATTTTTTAAGTTGTAACAATGTAGTGCCACGCTTTATTTTAATGGAGATACATCGGCATCCGCAGACACTTTTCGATTTTGTCAACACAAATCCGAAGGTTAAAAAATACCTGCAACTTTTACATGCAATGCTTGAGCGTGAAGTTGAAAACAAAAACATCAAGGAACTACCTATTGAAGAATTGGTTATTCTTTTCTATGGGCTACTCTTTGTACCGTATTTGATGGACCCGTTTATTAAGGAATTTTTTCTCAACGAAGAAAGCAAAATAGAGGCCTATCATCGGAATCATCTGGAAAACATGAAACAGGTTTTGCTTATGTTTTTAAGCACAAAAACTCTGAACTGAACTATATATTTGAAAACTTCGCCTAAAAAACGAGCCAATTGACTGCTATAAACATTATGAATACATCACTTTCACATATAAACAATTCAGCACATAACACTGAAAATCCGTTTATCAACATAGGATTGGATGCCGGTTCCACAACTATCAAGGTGGTGGTATCCGATTCCCAAAACAAAATGATTTACAAAGATTACCGTCGGCATTACGCCGATATTTTAGGGAATTTGAAAGAGATTTTATCCAGTGTATTTGATAAATTTGGCGATTGTCTCGTCAATCTTTGTTTAACCGGTTCAGCCGGGATGGGAATAGCCGAACGGTACAAGGTCCCTTTTGTCCAGGAAGTAGTAGCTTCCTGCGAAGTTATCTCACATCAATTTCCCGAGATAAAGACATTTGTAGATATTGGCGGTGAAGACTCTAAAGTGATATTTTTCAAATCCGGCAAAACGCCTGATATTCGGATGAACGGAAGTTGTGCGGGCGGTACGGGCTCATTTATCGATCAAATGGCAACATTGCTCAATGTCGATATGAATGAGTTTGATTCATTGGCCGAACAGGCTGAAACAATTTATCCGATAGCTTCTCGTTGCGGTGTTTTTTCAAAAACAGACGTACAGAATCTACTTGCCCGGAACGCAGCAAAAGCGGATATAGCCGCATCGGTTTTTCGAGCGGTAAGCATGCAGGTAATCACATCCTTGGCAAGAGGATACGAGCCAGAGCCAAAAATCTTTCTTTGTGGCGGTCCTTTCACCTTTATTCCATCTTTGCGAAAAGCATTTATCGATGAGATAAAAATGGATAGTTCGGAAGTTGTGATTTCTGAAAATTCGGAAGTGATTCCGGCTTGGGGCGCGGCTATAATCGCGAGCGACCAGCAAGAGAGCAAACTACTGTCCGAATATCTTTCCATATTTGATAAAGAGGCCAAAAAAGTCTTAAAAGATGTTCATAATCAATTAAGGCCACTTTTCAAGGATAAAAGAGAGTACAGTGAATGGCTAAAATCCAAGGAGAAATATCAATTTCCCAGGATAGACATAAAAGAGATAAAAAATCCGAACTGTTTTATCGGTATCGACAGTGGTTCAACCACAACAAAAATTATCGCCACTGACGAAAATCGCAATGTTTTTTATCACTACTACACCAAAAACAAGGGGCTTTCGTTGCAAGCCGTAACTGATGGGCTGAGAAAGTTGTTTGAGCAAACGCGGGAGGCCGGAATAGAGATGAATGTACTTGGGAGTTGTGTTACCGGGTATGGCGAAGATTTAATAAAAAAGGCTTTTCACCTCGATTTTGGCATGGTTGAAACGATCGCCCACTATATGGGCGCCTACCATTTCAACAAAGATGTCTCTTTTATTTTGGACATTGGCGGGCAAGATATGAAAGCCGCTTTTATTGAAAATGGAATTATTAAGCGGCTGGAAATCAATGAAGCGTGTTCTTCCGGTTGCGGTTCTTTTATTGAAACTTTTGCCAATTCGCTCAACTATTCGGTTCCCGACTTTTCAAAAATAGCCTTAAAATCCGAACACCCGTGCGATTTGGGTACACGCTGCACTGTATTTATGAATTCCAAAGTGAAACAGTCACAGCGAGAAGGAGCTTCAGTAGAGGACATTTCCGCGGGATTGGGTTACTCCATCGTGAAAAACTGTCTGAACAAGGTGTTGAAACTGAAAGATGTCAAAGAGTTGGGCGGTCATATTATGGTGCAGGGCGGCACATTTAGAAATTTGTCGGTAATCCGGGCATTGGAGATAGAGTTGGGAAAAGAGGTTATGGTTACCGATTATCCCGAATTGATGGGAGCTTATGGAGCGGCTCTCTATGCGCACAAAAAGTTTGAAGCAGGTCAAACTATGCCCGTTAAATTGGCCACTATATCGGAACCGAAAGAATATTCGGAAAGAAAAACGGTTTGTAAAGGGTGCGAAAACAGTTGTACCGTAACACATTTCAAATTTGATAACAACAATAAGTTTTACTCGGGCAATAAGTGCGAAAAAATCTTCAACAACTCAGGTGAAACGGCCGTAAAAGGGATAAACCTGCACACCGAAAAATATGATCTGCTGTTTAATCGCACTGTTTTGGAAAAAGGAAAAATCACACTCGGTCTCCCGCGTACATTGGGAATGTATGAAAATTATCCGTTTTGGCACTCGTTGCTGACCGGATGTGGAATCCGAATAGTGCTTTCCGATAAATCCACCATGACAATGTACGAAACAGGTATCGGCACGGTTATGGCCGATAATATTTGTTTCCCCGCGAAACTTGCGCATGGGCATATCTATAACTTGGTTGACAAAAAAGTGGACAGAATTTTTATGCCTTACGTAGTTTTTGAAAACAAAGAGGACGAAAAGACCAATAACAGTTATAACTGTCCAATTGTTACAGGTTACTCCGATGTAATAAAAAGCGCTGTCAATCCCCAAAATAAGTTTGGAATTCCCGTTGACTCGCCGACATTTACATTTACCAACAAAAAGTTGATGCGTAAATCTTGCGTAGAATATATAAAAACGATTATCCCCGGAATAGAGACAAAAAAAATCAATAAAGCGTTTAAGAATGCCCTGATTGCCCAGCAAACCTATGAAGAGCAACTGAACAGACGTTCAAATCAGATTTTAGAGAAGGCTGTTGCCGAAAACCGCCTGGTCATACTGCTTGCCGGACGACCGTACCATATCGATCCGTTGATACAACATAAAATTTCCGATTTAATAACCGATTTTGGGGTGGATGTAGTTACTGAAGATATTGTGCGCCATCTGCAAGCCGATCCGGACGAAGTGCAAAGCGTTATGCAGTGGGCTTACACCAACCGGATTTTTAAATCCGCGTTATGGGCGGCAAACAGTGCGCCGCAAAATGTACATTACGTGCAAATAACCTCATTTGGCTGTGGTCCCGATGCCTTTATCCTGGACGAAGTGAATGATATCTTACGCCGCAGAGGCAAAAACGCAACGATAATAAAGGTAGATGACATCAATAATATCGGCTCCACCCGATTGAGAATTCGTTCCCTTATAGAGAGTTTGAAGTTTAAAAAGGAGGACAAAGTTTATGAAAAAGAGATCGCCGTGCATACGCCACCTTTTGAAAAAGAGGATAGGCGAAGAACGATTCTCGGACCGTGGTTTGGAGATTTCTGTTCGCCGTTTCTTCCCGCAGCTTTTGAACTGGTCGGTTATAAAATGGAAAATTTGCCGCCAAGCGATTTAAAGTCAGTAGAATATGGATTAAAATACTCCAACAACGAGATCTGTTATCCGGCAACTCTGGTTGTAGGAGATTTGATGAAAGCATTGGAGAGCGGTAAGTATGACAGAAATGAAGTAGCGTTGGGGATTACGCAAACCGGTGGACAGTGTCGGGCTACAAATTATGTGGCTTTGATAAAGAAAGCCATGATAGCCGCGGGATTTGGAGATATACCCGTGGTAACCATCTCTACTACACCAGGATTGAATGATCAGCCCGG
>DUOU01000017.1 GCA_012838685.1 Bacteroidota bacterium
ATATAGTACCAGCTGTATCGATCATATCATCAACAATAACGACATTTCTACCGGCTATTTCTCCGATAATTGACATCTCTTCTATTACATTCGGTTTTCTTCGCAGTTTGTAACATAGTACCATTTCAGAGTGGAGATACCTTGAATAGGCGTTAGCTCTTTTTGATCCGCCTATGTCGGGTGCCGAAATAGTTAGGTCTGGGATATTAAGATGCTCAATATATGGAACAAAAACAGCTGAGCCATAAAGATGATCGACTGGTACGTTGAAAAAACCTTGAATCTGGTCGGCGTGTAGATCCATGGTCATTACCCTGTCGACGCCAGCCGCACTTAGCAGGTCAGCTGTCAGTTTTGCGCCAATAGATACTCTCGGCTTGTCTTTTCTGTCCTGACGGGCGAGACCATAATAAGGAATTACGGCAACCACTTTATATGCGGATGCTCTTTTGGCCGCATCTATCATAAGCAGCAGTTCGAGGAGATTTTCAGCGGGAGGTTCGGTTGATTGAACTATAAAAACTGAGTTACCTCGGACTGACTCATCGTATCGGGTTTGAAATTCGCCATCGCTGAATTTTGTTACTGAACTTTTCCCCAGTTTTATTCCGAGTTCATTCGCGATTTTTTCCGCTATAGTTCTTGATGATCTGCAAGCAAACAGCTTCATTGGTGCCGTTCCAAACATTGGTATATAGATTTATTAATTTGAATTCTCTAAAACGATCGCAAAATTAGTTATTCCTTTATAAAAGCTATCTAAAAAGATAATTTATTAATTGTCTCTTCGATAAATACCAGTATTTCTTCTCTTCCTGTTCCGTTTCTTGCGGAGGTCGTGAAAGTTATGGGTAAAGACTCCCAGGTAACCAACATAATTTCGTCATATAAAGCAATGGATTTTTTGAGAGCTTCCTTACCAAGTTTGTCGGTTTTTGTGAAAACTCTTACGAAAGGAATGCCATTATTCCCAAGGAACTCCATAAATTGTAAATCCGACTCCTGGGGTTTAAGCCGTGTATCTATCAACACAAGCAGCGCCGCTAGGTTTTCTCTGTTCAGAATGTAGTTTTCGGTCTCTTTGGCCCATTTTTCCCTCATCTTTACCGATACTTTTGCGTATCCGTATCCCGGGAGGTCAACCAAATACCAATTTTCATTGATCAAAAAGTGATTTATAGCCCTTGTTTTTCCAGGTTCTCCGGAAGTTTTCGCCAGCTTTGAAAAACCTGTGATCATGTTGATCAGAGAGGATTTTCCCACATTTGACCGACCAATAAAACCAAATTCAGGAATATTGGTTTTTGGACAATCTTTAAGTGTAGGACTGCTTTTTACAAAAGTTGCCGAACGAATTATCATTGGATTTATTTTAAATCACCATAAGGAAGTTGAACGGTTTTTGAGGTTAAGTACCGATTCCCGAACGGAGACAATATTGCGGCAATAATTCCAACAGTGTCGACAGATGCCCCTTCTCCTTTTCTTAGTACAATAGATGAGGTGCCGTTAGTAACCGTAAGTTGTTGAAGCACGGCCGTGTCAAAGCAGTTATTGATGAAACTGCCCCTGTAAAAATTGACATTTTGATCTTTTAGAGAGAGAGAGAGGTTAATTGTATAAGTTCCTCTGTTTTGGTATTCGTCTGTCACGGATGTAACTATTTCAGGATAACCTTTGTAAAGAGACCCATTTTGATAATACTCCTGAAGAAATGTTGTTCTTTTCCCTTTATCGTAACCTAACCGTGCTCTTACCTTACCATTTTTGTAGTACTGTACCACTATACCATGAACAGTATCATTGACATAGGGTGTAGACCTGAAAACCTGACCTGTATTGTAATACCATTTGCCGGAATCCTGGCGTAAATCGTTCTCATACCAGAATGTCTGGTATAGATAACCACCATGGTAAGTCTTGGTTTCTCCATTCCGTACGCCGTTTTTATAACTCACCTCTCTGACCAGTATGCCATTGCTCATCATATTCTTGATTCCCGTGAACCCTGTATCGGGCACGGTAATGGTATCAACAGCCATAGCCTGTTTTTTATCGCTACCACTTTTCCCGACACATCCTATAAAAAGCATCGGTAGCAGAAGAAAAGTGATTAAATTGGATAGTGTTTTCATAGGGGTATTATTTAATTTTTTTGTTAATAAGTCATTGGAATCTCATAAAAAATGATCATAGAGATATGTAAGCAAATATTTATTATGCACATTATAATAATAGTAGTATCAAGATTACTATGAGTTACTTACGGTTTTTAATATAAACTTCCAGTAACTTGGCTTCCGGAGTGGGCTCAAGAGTCAACTCCCTGAGTGTGGCCGGAATAAGAACAGTTTCCCCCAGGGATATCTCTTCACTGTTTTTGTTCCAACGTACATTGAAAGAACCCTCAACACAAATGTATATAATAAATGAATCTATCGACTCATAATTTTTCATTACAGCTCTGTCAATCCATTGAAGATTGGTGGTAAAAAATTCACATTCGGCAATATTAGCCGATGAGTTGATATTAATGATAGCTGACGATTTTAACGAATCTACTGAGCCGAAATCAATGGCATCCGTGGCTAGATCAGTATGAAGTTCCCTCGATTTTCCGGAGTCATCCAATCTTCCCCAGTCCGATATTCTATATGTAATATCGGAGGTTTGCTGGATCTCGACCAGCACAAGTCCGGCTCCGATTGCGTGTATTCTACCTGACGGGTTGAGAAAAACATCGCCAGGGGAGCAATTTTCGATATGAATCAGGGAAGCCACATCCTTATTCTTAACAGCATTCAAATATTCTTCTCTGGATGTTTTTTTCTTGAAACCTGTATGTATCCTGGCATTATTTTTTGCCTCCATTATGTACCACATCTCGGTTTTACCGTAGGCATTATGGCGTTTAAGGGCAAGTTCATTGTTTGGATGAACCTGGAGGGAAAGATCAGATTCAGATTCTATCAGTTTTATCAGAAGAGGGAATTCGATACCAAATTTTTCATACACGGTATCTCCCACCAAATCGCCCATATAAACCTCA
>DUOU01000189.1 GCA_012838685.1 Bacteroidota bacterium
AGTTTATCCTGCATCTTATTTTGTTCAGTATCCTTGCCAGTTCTTTTATATGCGCGGGGGTGTCGTTGACCCCTTTCAGAAGGATATACTCGAAAGAGACCCGACGTTGTCCGCCAAATTCATGGGCAGCGATGATCTCCAATATATCCTTTATTTTGTTGCTTTTCTGTATGGGCATCAGTTCCGCTCTCTCATTGTCGAAAGGTGAATGGAGACTGACGGCCAGATGGCATTTACTCTCTTCAAGGAACCTTTTTATAGTCTGTTTTATGCCTACGGTGCTGACGGTGATTCTTGTGGGACTCCAGCCATAACCCCATTCGGCTGTAAGGATATCCAGACTTTTCAATGTGGCCTCTATATTGTTGAGAGGCTCTCCCATACCCATATATACTATGTTGGTGAGTCTGTTGAATTCGGGCAGACTTCTGAACTGGTTGAGGATCTCGTTGGATGAGAGATCTCCCTGGAAGCCCTGTTTGCCGGTCATACAGAAAAGACAGCCCATCCCGCATCCTACTTGGGTGGAGACACATACTGTGGCTCTATCCCTGTCGGGTATGAAGGCGGTCTCTATATATTTATCGCCCAACATCCTGAAAAGGTATTTCTTTGTTCCGTCGCCGCTTACCGTCTCTTTGACGGGGGCGGAGAGACCGTAGTCGAATCGGGCCGACAAACCCTCGCGCATCCTTTTTGAGAGGTTGGTCATTTCGTCAATGGAAAAGATCTCCTTTTTGTACAACCAATCGGCTATCTGCCGGGCCCCGAACCCGGGCATCCCGTTGTCCCTGGCCACGGAGATCAGTTCGTTGATATCTTTGCCAAACAATTTATCTCTCTCCATAGCCAAATTTTTATATTTCCACGAAACCTTCGAACACGAAGGTAGCCGGGCCGGTTAACCAGACATTTATGAACTGTTCGCCACTTTTCTCGAACTTTACGTTCAGATTTCCCCCCTTTGTCTTGATATCTATGGAGTTGCCGACAAGTTGACCTGTCAATGTGGCCGCGATGGCAGATGCTGTCACACCCGTGCCACAAGCCAAGGTTTCATCCTCTACGCCTCTTTCGAATGTTCTGACAAACAGTCCGTTCTTATCTGTACGTACAAAGTTGACATTGGTTCCCCCCGGGGCGAAACAGTCCGACCAGCGCAATTTCTTGCCCTCGCTGTATACATCGAGTTCTTCCACATTGTTGTCGAAAACCACGTAGTGGGGTGATCCGGTATCCAGGAACCAATTCTCCTTCACCAGCCTGTACTCTTTTACATTGCCCATTTTCAGGCTGACTGTTCCTCCGTTCACCAACGCTTCATGTTCCCCGTCCGATGCCAGGAATCTTTGTTTGCTTCCGGCAATGCCCTGTTTGAGGGCAAAGTGGGAGACGCATCTCCCCCCGTTTCCGCACATCGTTCCCGGCTTCCCGTCGGCATTGTAATATTTCATCTCATAGTCGAACCCCCGGCTGCTGGAAACGAGTATCAATCCGTCAGCTCCTATGCCAAAACGTCGGTCGCATAATCTGTTAATAAGATCGTAGTTTGCCGGATCGAAGGATAGATCGCGGTTATCGATGATAATGAAGTCATTGCCTGCTCCCTGGTATTTGTTAAAAGTCAATCTCATTGTTGTAAAAACTGTTAAAATGGTGTTAAATAGTTGTTTCGTCGCTCCAATCAACCACATTTTGCACGATATTCGCATAAGTGGATGTGATGCCAGGAACGCACAAAGATATATTTTTTCCGTAAGCGCGGTAATTGGCATTGATAAGGTTAGTTTAAGAATCCCATCGGGATTTAGGTAAAAAAATAAAATTTTATGAAAGGAAAACATTTATTAGGCGGGGTTTTGGCGGCAATTGCCGGTGGACTTATTTCACTGGCCATATATGCTTCAGTTGTTGGCAAACCCCTGACGGTCGCCTCCAATGATTCGGCGATTGTTGAAAGAGAACGGGCGAGAGCCTCGGCCCTTTTTACCTCTATGCAGGCGATTGAGGGACAGATCGATTTTACTTTCGCGGCCGAAGAGACCGTTCATGCCGTGGTGCACGTGCAGACAAAAAGTACGGTGAGAGAGTCGATTTATAATCCAATTTATGAATGGTTCTATGGTAATCAGGACAGAAGACAGCGCAGAGTAGAAGGCATTGGATCGGGAGTGATAATCTCTCCTGATGGTTATATTATTACAAATAACCATGTTATTGATGGAACCGACGAAATTGAGGTCAAACTGAACGATAACAGGACTTTCGAAGCTAAGATCGTGGGACAGGATCCCAGTTCAGATATTGCCGTTCTGAAAATCGACGCCAAAGATCTGAGTTATCTGAAGTATGGTGACTCTGACAACCTCAAGGTTGGACAATGGGTGCTGGCGGTTGGCAACCCCTTTAACCTGACATCAACGGTTACAGCCGGAATAGTCAGCGCGAAGGGCAGAAATCTAAGTCTGCTTACCGAAGATTATAAAATCGAATCGTTTATACAGACAGATGCCGCCCTTAACCCTGGCAACAGCGGTGGAGCTCTGGTTGACACCAAAGGTCTTCTTGTCGGCATCACCTCCGCTATTTATTCGCCCAGTGGGGCATATTCGGGAAACTCGTTCGCCATTCCTGTATCCATAGTGAAGAAGGTAGTCGAAGATCTTATTGAATATGGCGAGGTACAAAGAGCCCTGTTGGGAGTCTCTATCCGTGAGGTTACGCCTGAAGATGCCTCCAAAAATAAACTCTCCCAGGTCAGGGGAGCCTTTGTCGCCGAAATTATTGAATCAGGTGCGGCCAAATCGTCTGATCTTGAGGTTGGGGACATAATTATAAAAGTCAACGGCGTTGATATCTACACTATTACAGAGCTTCAGGAGCAGGTTGGAAGATATAGGCCGGGAGATAAGGTATCCGTAACCTACTTCAGGGACGGTCGCGAAAGGTCGACCCAGGTTACCCTCAAGAATATTATGGGGACAACTGATGTCGTCAAACCGGGAATGGGAACGACAGCGATCATGGGGGCGAGAATGGAAACGTTGTCGCGCAATGAACTTAGAAACTATCGTATCAGCAACGGAGTCAAAATTGTTGAAATTAACGATGGTAGGCTCAAAGATTTGGGACTTAGAGAGGGCTCCATAGTGATTTCCGTGAATGGAAAGAACGTGAATAGCGCGGAGGATGTCCGTCAAGCTACAGATAATGGAACCACATTGAGAAATATTGAAGGAATACAACCTAACGGCGCTTACTTTAGCTATAGGTTGACCAATTGATTGATTGATCAGATGTTCGCGGGGTTATGTCGCGTACCTCCTTTTTTGAAGGTGCGCGACGCAATCATTTTTTTGTTTTTTACCATAAAAAGAAGTATTTTTGCGAAAAATTTTTAAAGGCGCATAATGAGACAGTTAAAGATTACCAAATCCATAACCAACAGGGAAAGCGCTTCATTGGATAAGTACCTGCAGGAGATTGGTAAAGAAGAGTTGATTTCGGTAGAAGAAGAGGTTGAACTGGCTCAGCGGATAAAAAAGGGGGACAGAACCGCCCTTGAAAAACTCACAAAAGCAAATCTTCGTTTCGTTGTTTCTGTTGCTAAACAGTATCAGAACCAGGGATTGAGTCTTCCGGACCTTATAAACGAAGGAAACTTGGGGTTGATAAAAGCTGCTGAGAAATTTGATGAGACAAGAGGCTTCAAATTTATATCCTACGCTGTCTGGTGGATCAGGCAATCGATTTTACAGGCTCTGGCTGAACAGTCGAGGATTGTAAGGTTGCCACTGAACCAGGTGGGATCGTTGAACAAAATAAACAAAGCATTCTCAAAATTTGAGCAGGAGTACGAAAGGGCTCCCACTCCCGAAGAGTTGGCTGAAGTGCTGGATCTTCCCAAGGAGAAGGTTACCGATACCCTTAAAGTGTCGGGTCGGCATGTTTCCGTGGATGCTCCGTTCGTAGAGGGAGAGGATAACAGTCTGCTCGATGTGCTCACAAACAATGATTCGCCGGTAGCCGATAAACTGTTGATGGACGAATCGCTTTCCAAGGAGATTAACAGGGCCTTGGCCACACTCACTGAAAGAGAGAGGGATATTGTCCGTTATTTCTTTGGCATAGGTTGCCAGGAGATGACCCTTGAAGAGATTGGCGAGCAGTTTGGACTTACCCGCGAAAGGGTACGCCAGATCAAGGAAAAAGCGATAAGAAGACTCAGACATACTTCGCGCAGTAAACTGCTCAAAGGTTATCTGGGTTAGTTGGCGCCGCGTTCCCGGCTCTGGGCAGAGAAACTCGGTAAATGGATTTCAAGTTAGTATCGGATTTCGTTCCTACGGGCGATCAGCCGGAGGCTATATCGCAGTTGAGCGATGGACTGGAGAGGGGTGTTCCGTTCCAGACCCTTCTTGGGGTGACCGGTTCGGGCAAGACTTTCACCATCGCTAACGTCATAGAAAAGGCCAACAGACCGGTACTGGTCCTCAGCCACAACAAAACACTGGCAGCACAGCTTTACGGGGAATTCCGGCAATTTTTCCCGGAAAATAGGGTAGAATACTTTGTTTCGTACTACGACTATTACCAGCCGGAGGCTTACCTGCCAACTACCGATACCTATATAGAAAAGGATCTTTCCATTAACCAGGATATAGAGAAATTGCGTCTGTCGGCCACCTCGGCACTGTTGTCGGGCCGCACGGACGTTATTGTTGTATCCTCGGTTTCCTGTCTTTACGGTATAGGAAATCCGGAGGATTTCCATGCTAACACGGTTCATGTCAAGAGAGGAGGGCGTATCGGACGGAACCTTTTTCTCAGAAAACTTGTGGACAGCCTCTATTCCCGGAATGAAATTGAATTTACCCATGGAACTTTTCGTGTCAGGGGCGACACCGTGGATCTGTTTCCGGCCTATGCGGACATAGCCATAAGGTTTATTTTTTTCGGTGACGAGATAGAGGAGATCGTTTCGTTTGATCCGGATACCGGCGCAGTGATAGAGGAACTTGCCGATTATTCCGTATATCCGGCAAATATCTTCGTGACCACAAGGGAGAGAATCAATGAGGCTTTAGCGGGGATACAGCATGATCTGCGCCGTCAAATTGATTTCTTCAGGGATATTGGGAAGTATGAGGAGGCCAAAAGGCTGGAACAGAGGGTTACGTTCGATTTGGAGATGATCAGGGAGTTGGGTTATTGCGGCGGTATAGAGAATTATTCGAGATATTTTGACGGAAGGTCGGAGGGAAGCCGGCCTTTCTGCCTGCTGGATTATTTCCCGGAGGACTTTATCACGGTAATAGATGAGAGCCATGTGAGCATACCCCAGATCAGGGGTATGTACGGAGGCGACCATTCAAGAAAGGCGACCCTGGTGGAGTATGGTTTCCGTCTGCCCGCCGCACTGGACAACCGCCCTCTCAGGCTGGAGGAATTCGAGGAACTTACCGGGCAGACAATATATGTCAGCGCTACTCCGGCCGAATATGAACTGGAGAAGAGCGAGGGGGTTTTTGTCGACCAGGTAATAAGACCCACAGGTCTGCTCGATCCGCCTATAGAGGTGAGGCCATCGCTCAACCAGATTGACGACCTGCATAACGAGATTCTGGAGCGATCAGCAAAAAATGAAAGAGTCCTCGTAACGACCATAACAAAGAGAATGGCCGAAGAGTTGTCGGCCTATCTGACCCGACTGGGAGTCAAATGCCGTTATATACATTCCGATATCGACACGATAGAGCGGATTGAGATTATGGAGGGTCTTCGCGAAGGGGGGTTCGATGTCCTTGTAGGTGTCAATCTGCTCAGGGAAGGCCTCGATCTTCCCGAGGTGTCGCTTGTGGCGATACTGGATGCCGACAAGGAGGGGTTCCTGCGTTCGGCCCGCTCCCTGACCCAAACTGCCGGCAGGGCCGCCAGAAATCTTAACGGTAAGGTGGTTATGTACGCCGACAAGATAACGGGAAGCATGAAGACAACCATTGAAGAGACCGAAAGACGAAGGGAAAAACAGATGAGATACAACGAGAAAATGGGTATCGTGCCGCAACAGATCGTTCGTAAAACGGGATCAGCCATATCGGGATTGAGCAAGAAAGGGGTAGCGGTCAAAGCTTACGTGGAATCCGAAAAAATTGATATCGCCGCTGATCCGGTAGTGAGGATGATGACTCCCGAGGCTCTGGAAAAAACTATCGCCAAGACAAAAAAAGCGATGGAAAAAGCCGCATCGGAACTGGACTTCCTGCTCGCCGCGAGATACAGGGACGAGATCGGTGAGCTGAAGAAACTCCTGCCACAATAATTTTCGCCAATTATATCCCTTAATTATAATCCGGTAACCAGGCCGCGCCACATATTGCTCGCGTCACGGCCAATTATATCCGTTAATTTTAATCCGGCCATATGATCTGTCGGCTTTTTGTGCCATAAATATTTGATATCTCAAAAAAACATATCAGATAAATGTGAAATTTATTGAAAAATGTTTATTTTGGTAGTTGGATTACTATGTATCAAGATTTCAGCCTGTGTCGGCAAAGGGTCGCATTATTTAGGACTTTAAGGGGTTATCGTTTTTTACGGTACATTGTGCCAGTGGGCGTACCGATAACAATGCGCCCAGTTTTGGGGGATTGCCGTTCCCGGCTCTATTTTGTCATGCAACCAGGAAATATTAAAACAACCTTATAGATGAAAAAAATCCTTGTCGTTTTATTGGTAGTAGCGCAATTGGCCGCAATGTCGTG
>DUOU01000190.1 GCA_012838685.1 Bacteroidota bacterium
AGCAGCGATTGTTGGCCCTCTTCTCTTTCAGGGTCTTTCTTAAATCTTATATCCTTACTGTCTGGAAATACTTCATAAACCTTTTTAGATATAAATCCTGACCCTTCATACTCTGTTGAGTTGCTTTTTATGTCTGCTTCAATTTTTTGCAAAAGTCCGTTTAAGGCTTGCAAATAGTCGAAATGGCTAATTTCTTTCAGTCGATTGGTTGTACCGCTAAAAGTGATTTCCAAACCTGCTAAAAAGTCTTTGCTTTCAATGAAATTGGAAAGTGAACCAATACTCGGAAAGTAGTGTGATAAACTTTCGAAGTAGAAAAACGGATTTTGACTTAATGCAAAACGAATTGTGTTTTTTGGAATTTCAGTCAGCTTAACATCTTTGGTTTTAATTACTTCATCATTGGATTGTGTCGGCTCCATTTCAAAAAAGGCACTTGACATTCTGCCAACTCCCGAAGATAATGTGTGTCGATAGTTGGTTTTCGTAACTCCTAAATCGGCAAACGATTTAATGTTGTCAAAACTCTTTGGAATTTTCTTATTGAAGAAAACGTGTCCGTCTTTGTAAAAATCTGTTTTCTTAAATTCAGGTTTTAAAAACAAATTGAGTTGAACTAAATTAGCATCATCTTCATAAATACCCGAATCCACAAGGGCTTTCTTCAATTCCGAAATGTAACGGCTATCTTCTTTGGTGTGATAATACAACTCCTCCAAGATTTTCAAGTCGTTAGAAATATCATTATCAAATTTTCGGGTAAACTTATCTTGTCCTTTCTCCAAGGCAAAGGGGAAATATCTTGCTCCGCGACCAATTAACTGTGCTTCTGAAACCGTGGTCTTTCCTGGTTTTCCGTCCTTTCCGTCCCGGTCTTCGTAAAGGCGAACGATATCAAATAAATTCAAAACGTCCCAACCCTCATTCAGTTTCTGAACTGCAAAAACGGCACGGATTGGATTGTTTTCATCCTCTAAAGTGTTGAGTAATATTTGATTTTGTTCGGCTTCAGTATCATTATTGGCACTAAGGCAATTTTCAAATTTAAAATTGGATTGAATGCGTTTTACAATCTCGGAAACTGTAATTCCTTTGGTTTCAAAAAATCGGAACGCCTTTTGAACGACTGGAACAGTGGAAGTTTTTTTGATTTTCTCCACCATTGCAACCGAAAAATCGTCAATCAATTTGTGGAAGTTTTCTTTGTTTTGTTCCGATTCCTTGATCGTCCTTTTTGCTTTAAAGAGAATGACAGGCTTCAAATTGATATTGTTTGAAGTTGCCATTTCCTGACGATATAAATTCAAAATTAAAGCTTGAATTATTCGGTCTTGCTCATTATACAGAGAACGGATGAGGTTTATTTCTTTTGAATATTTGTCAATACGGAACTGAGCGAGGTCATATTTGAAAATAACCTTGTTTTGATAGTGTTTTATTAGTTCTGCCGTTTTGGTATCGATAGTTGCCGTAAACTCCAGTAAGATATTTTCAAAATTAGAATCATGAATTTTCTTCACGGTGTCTTCCCAACTGCTAAACAGATTGCCTGATCTTGTTCCAGCTACCAAATGATGTGCCTCATCGGCGATCAAAACCATTTTTTTCTCCTTGAAGTCTTCGTAGGTTACGCTATTTTCTTTAGTGTTGCTTAGGTCAATATGAAGCTGTTGAACAGTGGTAAACTTCAAATTAATATTCTGATTGTCGGCTTCGTCAAAGTTTTCAATCTCTTTGATTAAGACCTCTTTTCCTTCAATAACAATTTTGTGGTTAAACAGGTATTTTGAAGCCTGTGCGTTAAGAAAATTGTCTTTGGTTTTTTGAATGATATTGTTGCTGTTTACAAAGAACAGAAAGTTGCGGTATCCTTTTTGGTAAAGGTGCAATATCAGGCCCGCCATGATTAAAGTCTTTCCACTTCCTGTTGCCATATTGTAAAGCAGGTGAAACGGTTTTTTGGGCTTGCCTTCAAAATCTTCCGAATCGCAGAGAATATATCGCTGAAAAGCTTCAGTCTGATAAGGTCGCAGACTAAATCCGGGCTTTAAATTGTCGGTTATGTGATTAGGAACGGCAACTTGTGCAATGGCTCTTTTGCCAAATTCCCGAATGAGCTTATCGTATAAAAATGGCATTACTTTTCCTTCTTTTTTTCAGTTTTCAACGCTTTAAGTTTTTATTAGCCTGCTCTATGCTCGCAATAAACTGTTTTTCAACATCCGAAAGCTCAATTCCCGTTTTGCTTTTGTAAGTTTCGTATTCTGTCAATGCAATTTGTTTTGAACTGTTTGAAAAAATTGCTGGGTAATGCTCGCTTGCGGGTCGTAGTCTATACTTGTGGCGTATATCTCAAGCACTTTCCGATAAAACACCTTTTCAGATGAACGAATATCCCGAATACGTTCAAGTAGCTCTTCAAAGTAGCCACCGCCTTGCTTCAGCAAATCGTCGTTCATTGTGAAGCCTTTAACCAGGTATTCCCGTAAACGTTCGGTTGCCCAAATGCGGAATTGCGTTCCACGAAGAGACTTAACCCTATAACCTACTGATATAATGACATCTAAATTATAATGTTTTATACGATAATTTTTACCGTCCGCAGCAGTTGTCAAGTATTTCTTGACAACTGAGTTTTCATCCAACTCTCCATCGTCAAAGATGTTCTTTATGTGCAAGCTTATATTTTGTTTTGTGGTTTGGAATAGCTCAACCATATCCGCTTGGGTAAGCCACACCGTTTCATTTTCCAAATGAACTTGAATTTTTAACTGCCCATCTTCTGTTTGGTACAACAAAATTTCACTATTTGATTTTTCAGGCAACATTCTTTATTTTTTGATTTGGTAAAAATCTTTGGTTACTCTCTTTTCATCATCTGTGCAAGCAAAGTCGGCATCATTGAGCGAAGAAAGGTTTACATACATCTGGTTTTTGTCCAGCAATTCCATCAATACTTCCTTTTGCATCTCCAATGTAAATTGCTTAAACTCCGGAATGGAGTTTTCAAACTTCTGTAAATCAATGCTATATTTAAAGAAAGACTTTTCTTTCATATGCTCCCAAATCCGCAAAAGTGCTTCGGTGTTTTTCGCTTCTTCAATTTGTTCAATAAAAGTTTGGTTGTATTTCTTTAATTCGAGATAGACAAATGAACCACCGCCTTGCCAATTGACTTCTGAACTAATACCACTTGAATCTCCATTTATTACATTTTTCAGTCTTTGGACACAATCCTCTCCACCATAGTCTAATTGTTCAATACCGATAAATTTTCTATTTAATTTATGGGCTACTGCCGCTGTCGTCCCACTTCCTAAATGATAATCTAAAATAATATCACCTGGTATAGCGCTCATTTCTATTATTCTTTGAATCAACTTTTCAGGCTTTTTCCCACGTTTGAGATTAACATTGCCCTCATTGGCAATGCCTGTAACAGGTATTTCATCGTGTGTCCAAAAATCATTCATAGTTGCAAGCCGGAACACCTTGCCATCTTCAACTTCTGCATAATCTTTTAAAAATAGAAGTATGCCACCATTAATATAAAATGATTTTATAGGTGCACCTTTACTTTTACCCGAAGTTGGGGTATATTCAACAGAATATAATGTTTCAGGTTCTAATTCAGATAATATTTTTTGCTGCAATGAGCTTTCTTTTTGTTGTGCAGCTTCTCTGACTAAATACTCAAAGTCATTTAGCCTTTCTTCATTGCTTACTTGACTTGGTATTCTTTTGTATTCATAATCACTATGTCTATATATCTTAATCGCATTTCCTCGGCTATCTTTAATTTCCTTTTCAAGAACTCTCGTTCCTTCGGTTTTTAAAAGAAATGTATATTGACTTAGTGCTTTGTCTGTAGCTTCAACTCGTTTTTTAATTAAGTTAGTTGTTGGTTTATTGTTTTTTGAATAACATAATATATACTCAGTAGAGTTAATAATAAATGAAGTACCTTGACCTAAGGCACTTCTTCCTTCTGAAGTTCTCTGCCAAGTAATTTGAGAAACAAATTTTTTCTCAGTAAATAAATCATCCATTAAAGTCTTTAAATAAGCTTGACCATCTTCATTTGTCTGAACATACAAAAGACCATCTGAGGTAAGTAATTGATAGGCTATTTCTAGCCTGTTCTTCATAAATGAAAGCCAAGTCGAAAGCTTGAAGTTACTATTATACGCAAAGGCATCATCACTTTGTTTTTCTTTGAAGTAATACGGCGGGTCTATATAAATCAGTTTTACTTTTCCTGCAAATTCTTCTTTTAATGTATGCAGGGCTAAAAGGTTATTTCCTTTTATTATAAGATTGTCTGTTATTGTGCCGTTTTCGTTTCGGTTAAATTGGTCAAGTGGTTTTTCACCGTCTTTGTCAATGCGTTTAGCATTGGTCAAAACCTTCGGCTCTAAAAGTTGGGTGATTTCGTCTTGTGCCAAAATTTCATTGAAGAAAATCTCTTCACGTTTGTCTTCTTCCCGGCTTTGTCCGCCTTCCAAAACGCAGTCTTTAAATGGCCAAACTAAAGCCACTTCGTTGCGTTGTTTCAGATACTTGCCGTCAATGGTCAGTCCAATCTTGTTTTTGTATTGGGTGTAGCTATCGTTCAGGTAGTTTTTTTGCTCCAGAAACCGCATAAATAGGTTTTGGTTAAAAACCAACATCTCTTTTACTTTTACAAAAAACTTGTCTTTCAGTTCCGCATTATCGAGCAGCAGTCCGATCAGTTCTTCATCAAAATTTTGTGCCTTGTTCAGCACCACCCATTTTTTAAGTTCTCCGTTATCTGTTACGAAGTTGGGTTCTTTTTTGAGTTGTTGCTCTAATGTTTCGTATAATTTCATTTATATCAAACCCTTAATTTTTATTTTCAAAAATACATTTTTTAGGTTATTAACCTTTCAGATTTTCGCAATTCTTGTCAATGAGTTTCAAAGATGATAGGTGGACTGAGGACGCATTGGCAAGAAAACAAATATTTTTGCAAACTAAAGCATTGCTTTGCGTGATGGTATAGAGGCCAGGATCCAGGGAGATCAAAAACAGTTTGTATAAGGGGCACTTGAAATCTATCTGACAATAAGGCTGCGGACAGTTAGATCAATGGTCGTGCTGTGGATCAGATTGAACCTATTATCGCGGTGAACCTTGAATAATAGTTGTTTATATCCCGGGAAATCTCTCCTCCCAACCCCTCCTCTCCGTTGCCAAGGCAGGCAGATGCCGCGGTTGACAGGTTCTGAAGGGCCATTTGAATGTTATATTCCGCGCTTTTGACCAGATAGCTCTCCTGACCAAGAAAATAATCGATCTCCTCATAATAATGGCTCCTCATATCTGCCACCATTTGTATGGCTTTATCCCGGTTTCCGGCCTTAAAATAGGCCTCTATAATATTCCCCACATAAGGATCATACAGAATTTTATCCAGAGGCAAAGCCTCCATGCATCTGTCAAGAACCTTGTTGGCTTTATCCTGTTCGCCTTTTTCAGCCAGAGCAATGGCCAGTTTGGCATAGTTCAGACGTGCCCTGATTACCGAAATATTCCTTTGATGATGGTAGTCGATGTTCACTTTCGGATCGTTCGCGCCGCCCCAGGCAAATTTGTTCATCATATTGTCATACATGATATCGGCAGCTATTGCCCCGTAGTCGAGCCACCCGTTATTATGCGATTTTATGGGTACCAACCTGTAGGCCAATCCTTCAAGCTGAAAATACTCCTCCAAACCCATAACATCGTTGCTATAACCCGAAACGAAATATATTGGCCTCTCCCATTCGTTGTGGGCAAGGATGTCGAGTATCAACAACTGGCTCTTCGTAATATATGAGCCGGAGAGATTTATGTCGATGTAGGGAACTATTTTGGAAGAGTCGCTTATATCAACAACACCGGAGGCGATAACTTTACCGGGATCGACGGGAATTCTGACAGTTCTCGATGGTACTATATCAAGATACTCGCCGTCTCTCGTTCTGGCTTTTGTCTGCGTGTTCTGGCTCATGATCCAGTCGATAAGCGTTGCCGCCTCTACCGGTTCTTTCGTGCGCTCAACAATATAGACGTAGTTGTTGATACCGTCATAATATTTCTCCAATGGGAGAGTAATGGGGAGAGGAGCCGATTTATAAGCCTGTTTTTTCATCTGTTCAATATACCAGTCGGTATTGAGCAGCATAAGATTACAAACCCTGATATCGGTTCTTTTGTCCTCTACCTCCTGGGCGTACCAAAGTGGAAACGTGTCGTTGTCGCCGTTTGAAAACAGTATCGCATCGGGAGCGCACGACTCCAGATAGTTGAAAGCCACATCGCGGGTCAGGTACCTGCCCGATCTGTCGTGGTCGTCCCAATTTTCCGCCGCCAGGATCAAGGGAACGAAAAGACATATAATAGTTGAAACAATAGCCGATATTTTATTGCCAACAAGCTTTGATATCCACTCAAAAATTGCAAGCATACCCAGGCCTATCCAGACGGAGAAGAAATAAAACGATCCAACATAGGCATAATCCCTCTCTCTGGGTTGTTCCGGAGTCTGGTTCAGATAAAAGACAATGGCCAAGCCTGTCATAATGAAAAGAAACAGAACGGACCACCACCCTTTATTGTCCTTGTTGAGTTGGAAGAAAAGACCGAAAAGTCCCAGAAGAAAAGGTAACATAAAGTATCTGTTCCTGGATGTGTCGCCGGCCATCGAAGCGGGGAGGTTTTTGGATGTGCCTACACGAAAATTATCTATGAAGTCGAAACCCGTGATCCAGTTGCCCTCAAAAGCGCCGCCGGTACCTTGGGTATCGTTCTGTTTGCCGGAGAAATTCCATAAAAAATATCTCATATACATAAACCCAAACTGGTATGAGAACATGAATTTAAGGTTATCCCTGAAAGAGGGGACTTTTACAAGGTTTTTATCGCCCGTAACAGGGTCAGTTACCGCAACGGGAACCCCATTGTCGCCACCCCAGCTTTTGTAATATTCAATATGGGTTGGACTGGTGCTGTACATTCGCGGGAAAAGCGTTACAAACCGGTCATCGTACTCCCTATCAAAGCTGTTGTGGGTTATAACATATTTTTCTCCGTTGTACGCGTAAACAGGGTTGGTGACTTTATCCGCCTTAATAGGGGCGTTATAGTATGGACCTATAAAAAGGGGATTTGATCCGTACTGTTCCCGGTTAAGATAATATAGAAGCGAGAAGGGATTGGAAGGGTTGTTTTCGTTTAAGGGGGTTCCGGCGGATGGTCGGATAACTATGATGGCCGTAGATGAAAACCCTATCATTATTACCAGTAAAGACGAGAACAACAGGTTTGTTGTCTCTCTGCTCCTGTTGGCCAGTATCCACACAACAAGGGAGGTGGAAGCCAGGACAAATATGTTTAAGAAAGTGTTTTTTGATACTACCCATATACCCGTGAAGAATAGGGCAGAAATAAATATTATCCTGTTTTTTTGAAGGTTGTTGGACTCGATTGATAACCAAACCGCATAGAAAAGCAGAAGGAACATCAGGATTATGTGTGAAACCATCCCGCTGTTGACGGGCAAGCCCAGCTTGTTCACAAAAAACAGATCAAATTTTGTTGATATTGTGACCAGCCCGGGAATAATACCCCAGATAAATAACGCTAAAAGTATAAATGACAATACAACTGTTGCCAGAAATCCCTTCCAGGAAAACTCTCTCTTTTTGAAGTACCAGATAAGAAATATGGCGGGCAACGTGAGCAGGGTCAACAGATGGACACCAATAGAGAGCCCCATTAGGTAGAAGACCAGAACAATCCACCTGGAGGAATCCGCTTCATCAGCACAATCCTCCCACCTAAGGATTGCCCAAACAACAATAGCCGTAAAAAAAGAGGAGGTGGCATAAACCTCTCCCTCAACCGCTGAAAACCAAAAAGAATCGGTGAAAGCGAAAGCCAGTGAGCCAACAATACCGGCACCCATTATGGCTATGATCGACGATGAGGAGAGTTGGTCGTTATTTCTGGTCAATATTTTCTTCGCGAGATGGGAGATGGTCCAGAAGAGGAACAGAACGGTAAAAGCGCTCATAAGGGCTGAAAGGGAATTTGCCATAACCGCGACTTTGGATAGGTCCTTGCCCGCCAGAAGTGTAAATAGCCTGGTCAGTATCATGAAGAGAGCGCAACCAGGTGGATGGCCCACCTCAAGTTTGAACCCGGTGGCTATAAACTCACCGCAATCCCATAGGCTGGCGGTTGGTTCAACGGTAAGCAGATAAGTTGTTGATGCTATCAAGAATACCACCCATCCGGTAATGTTGTTTATCTGCCTGTATCTGTTCATCAGCTAACGTCTTATATTGCTGGAGGGCGAATTTAGCCAAATTTATATAAAGGGAGAGATCAAATATGCGAATATGGAGGAAATAAGAGCGGGGAATTGTCTATTTTTGGCCCATATTGATACAAATGAGATTTTTAGGAGCGATATTGATATTTCTATTTTTGCCGCTCGCGCTATTTTCCCAATATTATGATATCGGAGAGGATCCCGGAAATATTAAATGGTTGAAAATAGAGACGGGAAGGTTTAAAGTAATATTTCCCGAGAGTTATGGGGATGAGGGGCAACTGCTAGCCAGGAAACTGGAGCTGGCATATGAGGAGCTTAAAGGGGACTTCAACTATTTGGACTTTAATATACCGGTAGTTGTCCATAGTTATTCCACCCGAACGAACGGCACGGTAGTCTGGGCACCCAAAAGAATAGAACTTTATCCCTCTCCGGGCGAACATGATATGCCTGTGGATCCGGTTGAACAGCTTGCTATCCATGAATTGACACATGTGTTCCAGGTATCATCGATGAAAAAAGGGATTTCAAAGGTAGGCAGAACTATTTTGGGTGAGCAC
>DUOU01000191.1 GCA_012838685.1 Bacteroidota bacterium
AAGATAAACCTATTGATTGAAAACGAGATAAAAAACGCAAAAGCGGGCAAAAAAGCCTATATACACTGGAAATTGAACAACCTGACCGATAGAGAGATTATCCAGAGCCTATATGATGCGAGCTGCGCCGGTGTTAAGGTCAAACTTATTGTCAGGGGCATGTTCTCCCTGGTTCCGGGAGTTAAAGGGGTAAGCGAGAACATCAAAGCGATTGGTATTGTTGACCGTTTTCTTGAACATACCAGGTTCATGATATTCTGTAACGGAGATACCGGTAACGAGCAGGTATTCATCACATCGGCGGATATCATGCCCAGAAACCTCGACCACAGAATTGAAGTTACCTGTCCTATTTTCGACAAGAACCTAAAACGCGAACTTATGGATATTTTTGAAATCCAGTGGAGTGATAATGTTAAGTCTAGAATACTGGATGAAAAACAGACGAACCGTTTCGTTGAATCGAAGAAAAAACCTGTGCAATCCCAGATAGCGATATATGACTATATAAAGGAAAAAAACCTGGCGAACAAATAAATTTATGTGCTGATATTAATTTATTTTGGGGTATGAAAAGATGCCTGTTGATTTTGTTGTTGTTTCAATTTCTCGCGGATATAACAGTCGCCCAGATAATAAATCCCGTTGCTTTAAGTGACAGGGTAACCGGGTATAAAATTGATGCCGTTCTCGATCCATCCACAAAGATAGTTTCAGGTAAAATGGAGGCATATTGGGTCAACATTTCCGATGATGAGGTTGTTGACATAATGATGCACCTCTATATGAACGCCTTTAAGAGCGGGAACACAACAATGTACAAAGAGTTGGGCGGTTTGCCAGGTCAAAAAAGAGAAAACCTAGGGTGGATAGAGATTCTCTCTTTCACCGGAGAGGATGGTTTGGATCTGATGCCCAATATGTCCTTTATCTCTCCTGATGACGGCAATCCTAACGATAGCACTGTTCTGAGGGTTGTTTTGCCAGCTCCCGCCAGGCCGGGAGATACGGTGAAAATCTATGTGGACTTCGATACCAAACTGCCCCTATGTACGAGAAGAACCGGCTTTAACGAAGATTTTTTCTTTGTGGCCCAATGGTTTCCAAAGTTTGGTGTATACGAACCGGCGGGTATGAGATATAGCGATGGAGCGTGGAACTGTCACCAATTCCATGCCAATTCGGAATTTTATTCCAACCATTCCCTTTATGAGGTGAATATTACCGCTCCGTCCGAATATGTTGTAGGCTCGTGCGGGTTGCTCCTGTCGGAGACCGACGATGGGAGTTCAAAGACCGGAAGGTGGAGAGCGGAAGATATAGTCGATTTTGCGTGGACAGCGTGGCCCGGCTACGAAGTGTACAGCGATAAGTGGAACCATGTCAATATCTCTCTGTTAATTCCGGCCAAAAGATCAAAACAGGTTGAACGGCAGTTTAATGCCGTAAAAAACGGTCTGGAGTTTTTTACTGAAAATGTGGGCCGCTATCCCTGGCCATATATTACCGTGGTCGACCCTCCCACAAAAGGCCAGGCATCGGGCGGGATGGAATATACAACCCTCTTTACCTCCCAATCTTCCGATTTTATGCCCGATTATTTTTATCTGCCCGAAATGGTGACGGTACATGAATTTGGACATGCCTATTTTATGGGCATATTGGCTACAAATGAGTTTGAAGAGCCATGGATGGACGAGGGGATGAATACTTTTTTTGAGCAGCGAATAATGGATCATTATTGGGGAGAGAGAACGAGTATGATAAACCACCCGGTTTTTGGCATCTCCGATAAAATGACCGGAAGAATCGCTTATGTCGCTTCCCCTTCCAAAAGTTTTGTTTCAAACAACGAATATTCATGGAACTATCCAAACGAAACCTACTCAATTATGTCGTACATGAAAGCCTCGTTGTGGCTTTATTCCCTTATGGGTATCGTCGGGGAGGACACAATGAACAATATTTTCCGGGAGTACTACAACAGATGGGCTTTCAAACACCCATGCGCGACCGATTTTATAGATGTTGTCAACGATGTGGTCAGCAAGGATCACGGAGATAAATTTGGCGAGAATATGGATTGGTTTTTTGGGCAGACCTTGTATGGAACGGGGGTATGCGATTATGAGGTTGTGGATATCCGGAACGTGAAGTCGGTCTTGAATCCGGGTTGGATCAATTCAACAATATTCTTGTCCAACAAAGGAGATATGTGCCTTCCCGTTGAGGTGTTGGTGGGATTCGACGATGGAACGGAGGTGGTGGAGCAATGGGATGGAAAGGGAGAATATAAGGAACTGACCTTTAGTGGCGAAAAAAAAGTTGAATGGACTAAAATAGATCCTGATTACAAAAACAGGCTTGACATTGACTTTATCAATAATTCCATGTCTCTTAAACGGGATAAAATTCCGATAAGAAGGATAACGGACAAGATTATGATGGCTATTCAATTTTTTCCTTTTTGCTTTTTAGGTTGAACGTGTAGATTTAATAATAGTGATGAAACGAATATTATCCGCTCTTGATTATGGCATAAAAGGAAGCCTTGGAATATGGAAGGGAGCTCTCATAATATGGTTGGCATCATTTGTTTTTATGGGATTGGTGAAAATCCCCCTGAGAGGAGCCCTCAGTGCGGGAGTTGGGTTCAGTATGGCGACAGAAAGGTTGGCGGATGGGATAGATATGGAGATTTTGGGAGATATAGGTATAGATCGGTTGGGGAGTATTCTGTTCACAACGGCCGGATCGGCAACCTTGGCCTCTCTTTTCTCTTTTCTTCTGAATATTTTTCTTTCCGGGGGAGTATTTGATTATCTGAAAGATACAACAAATAAATTTTCTTTCCCGGTTTTCTTCTCCGCTTCGGCACGCAATTTCAAGTCGTTTTTTTCAATAAAACTTTTATCGGGACTGTTATTGTCCGTTCTTCTCGTTTTTATATACCTTTTTATCGTTCTGTTCAACCTCTCCGCCTCCCTTTATATAAAGATAATAGTTCTTGCCCTCGCCATTGTTTTGTCCCTGCTTTATATCCAGATATTGGCCGTTACGGATTATGCCAGGGCAAAGAGAGCGTTGAATCCCGGAATGAAAGGCACAAAAGCTCTGGAGATTGGGTTTAAGACAGTTTTTTCAAATATTTTGCCCTTCTTTTTGGCAACAGTTTTTGTCTCCGCCATACAATTGGTTGTGGTTATTTTTGTTATACGGGGGATAATTGGTTGGGTTCCGCGATCGGGTTCCGCTCTGTTCGCGCTTTTTGTGGCAACCCAACTGCTCTACCTTGTCAACGTACACCTTAAAATTTGGAGGTTTGGTACCGTGACATATTTAATGCGACAGATTTCGGTCAATCCCGGTTGCCGCAAAAAAAATGTAATTCCAGAGCCCTGCACAGAAGGTGGTACAACTGAATAGTCCGCTCTTGTATAATGGCGGTTTGAGTTTCGGGTATATTAAGCGGGATGTCGCAATAGTCTCTTATTTTCCCCCCGGATTGTCCCGTGATAGCGATAGTTTTTAATCCGGTGGCCCGGGCGGCGACACATGCGTTCAATATGTTCGGCGAATTTCCCGACGTGGATAACGCCAACAAAATATCACCTTTTCTTCCATAACCAATTACCTGTTGGGCATAAACATATTCATATCCTATATCATTGGATATGGAGGTTACCAGGGCTGTATGGGACGACAGTGATATCGCGGGCAGGGCGCGGTGGAGTTTTTTACCTATATCTGTACCCCTCTCCCCCATAATTCTGGTAAAACTGTTGATTGTCTCTTCCGGAAGCGGGCGGTCCGATTCAAAACCTTTCATAAGTTCACCCACAATATGGTCGGCGTCGGCGCTGCTGCCACCATTTCCACATATTAGAAGTTTTCCCCCCTCCTCATAACAGTTGGTCATTGCCGTTACCGCCTCTTCAAAATTGCCTTGCAGTCCCCTTAACCCTTCATTGGCGACAAAATAGCTTTCAATTATTTTATTGCGTAACATAAGCCATATTTTTTACTCGTTTAACTTTTTTTCGAACTCGTCGATGATCGATTTCGCTTTGTCGTAATTTTCCAACGCGACCGTCAATTTGATCGCGCCGTATCCTCCCGGTGCGACATGCCACGGCAGGGCGGTGCCTACAATGTCATTTGTAATGTAGGAGACAATATTTTCGTTTTCAAGAAGATTTTTTACCATATTGGCACGAAAGTAGTCGCCCTCATAAACAACAACAGGCATATTATCGTCAATCTCTCTGTTGTCGTCATAATACCGCTGATCAGGCATTTTTGATGCCATAATCTCAACTCTGTTTTTGTCGGGATCCAGGATCACGCTCTCATAATAACCATCGCCCGTCCTTCTCGGCATGCTCTCAACCGGAACACCATCATTGGCCATCTTCATTGTCATTTGATCAACAGCGTATTCCGAACCCACAGCTATGGAGAAGTGCGCCAATCCAATCTTCTCTCCGGTCGGTTCCGAAACAATGTCGTCGCGTTTCATTATTTCCAGTCTCGCCCCCCTTTCGAATGAAAGGAAATATGAAGAGAACTGTTTTTTGGGATTCTCGTATTTTTCTGAAGCCGAACATCCAAAATACTTGATGTAGAAATCCTTAAGTCTTTCGATGTCATTTGTCCATATCGCTATATGTTCTATATGCGTATCCATCCGTTGTAAAGCGCAAGATCGGTTTATAGTGTTATCATTTTACGAATTTACAAAATTATCCGTTAAAAAATGGCAGTTACCGATTATAAATCGGGACCAACACTGCCACCCATCTGCCGACTTTTCTGTTGGAAGGCGCCGACTATCGGGATAAATGGTCGCTACTACCTATAAAAAGAGACATTTTAATGGTTTTAGTTATATGAAATATGATCAAAAATATGAATGGATCAAAAAGGTTCTCATTCCAAGGGTGTAGGTATAAATACCACGAATAAATAGGCTAAAATCGTCTTATTCTAATTTTTAAGGTAGCATACCTTTGTATAAATTACATTTCGGGGGTTGATGCTTGTTGTTGATAGATGAATGGAGTGGGGGAGACCAAAAACCGATCAAAAAAAATTCTATGTCAAATTACTATGATACCCTGATGAAAGATGTCAGGTTTGTCGAGGGGTTGAATGCCTGCATGAATTGCGGTGTTTGTACCGCGATCTGTCCGGCCGCCGCTTTCTATGATTATGATCCGCGTAAAATTGTGATAGCGGTACAGACAAAGGATGACGATGAGATAGAGAAATTGTTGAAATCCGAAACCATTTGGTACTGTGGCGAGTGTCTTTCATGCAAAACCAGGTGTCCCCGTGGAAATACTCCTGCCTACGTTATAATGGCTCTCAGGACCTTGTCCCAGCAACTCGGCTTTTTCACCGAATCGGAAAAAGGTCGCCAGCAGTTCGCGTTAAAAAGGACTGTTGGAGACAATATTTTTGAATATGGTTACTGTGTGGCGGCTTACGCCATGAAACCGGAACTACATCCCGAACAGGGTCCGGTTTGGAAATATGTGATCGAAAATGCCCGTGATGTTTTTGAGCGGCTGGGAGGGAAATACGACGAATACGGAGGTGGACCTATGCGAAAAATTCCCGAAGATGTGAGAGATGAACTGATAAGGATTTTTGAGGTTTCAGGAGGCACCGAACTGTTCGATGATATCGAACGCCATTCAAAAGCCAAAGCAAAGGAGATGGGGCTGGAGACGGGAGATAAAGGCATAGATAATCCCTATTTTATGGAAGTTTACACAAAGGATAGCGGAGGCCACCATTGTTGACCAATTATCGAAAAGAGAAAAGATCTTTTGGCGATGGGGCTGAATATTGTTCCTTTAAGCATGGTTAGCTGTCGGGATTGAAAATTAAAAAAGTTGAACAGATGAAATTGGAAGGTGAAGAGAATAAGATAAAATGGGCTGATTACCAGAAGGAAATAGCCGATGACCATTTTTTTTATGTCCGATCATGTATACGCCAGAGCTTATATCCCGGTTCTGAGCAGTTTTTTCTGAATCTGCTGGGCAACATCCTAAAAAAAGATATTTACGAAAATCCTTCGCACACCACATGTACGGGTATTGGTTACCACGGAGATGTGGTGCCCTTTTCCACCATACAAACTGTGGTGGCCCGCCATTATGCCCTTATGAAAGAATCGGGCTACAAAAACATAGCTATCTCTTGTGTTACATCTTTTGGTATATATACTGAAATCCTGGAGACGTGGAAGCATTTCCCGGAGGAGCTGGAAAAGACCAGAGAATATCTTTTTAAGGCAACGGGAAGGGAGTTTGATATTCCCGAGAATGTCTCCCACACCAGCGATATTATCTATAAGTTTAAGGATGAGATAGCCTCTATGGCAAAATATCGTTTAGTGGACAAGGAGACCGGGGAGCCGCTGAAGGGAGTTGAGCATATTGGATGCCATTACGCGAAAATTTTCCCAAAATATGGAGTTGGTGGAGCTGAGTTTCCGCAGGTTTTATCGGGTATGATCACTACATGGGGCGGTGAGGTGGTAGATTATCCGGAACGACGCCACTGTTGCGGCTTTGGCTTCCGGCAATATCTGGTGCAGGCAAATCGGGGTTATTCACTCTCGAACAGCATAACAAAATTTGAGTCGATGAAACCCTATAAACCCGATTTTATACTTACAAACTGTCCGGGGTGCAATATGTTCATGGATAAGTGGCAATATACCGTTAAAGAGATGAACGGCAACACTTATGGTCAGGATGGCAATGCTATACCGGTACTTACTTACGAGGAGCTGGCCGGCCTGGTTCTGGGTGTTGATCCATGGGATCTGGGACTCCAGTTTCATGCCGTGCAGTCGGAGCCCCTGTTGGATAAAATGGGAATTGAATACAGCAAGGAAGACAAGTACAAAACCATTGACGGCAGGCAGATGGGTGTTCCTGCGAAAATTTTGAATGTTTGATAGCTCCGCGAATTGTATTGAAATTTGAAATAATCGTTAGAAAAGATATTTACCAATATGAACAAAGAAGTTATCGTTATTGGTGCCGGCGCGGCTGGGATGGAGAGTGCCGGACAACTGGCGAATGAAGGTTTCAGTGTCAAAATTTTTGAGAAGGATGAGAGTCCGGGTGGACATCTGAAAGGGTGGTACCACCTGTTTCCAAATCGTCGCGATTCAGTGGAAGTGATGGATTATCTGTTAGATGTAATAGATAGAAAGGAGATTGAACTGTTGACAAATACTACTGTTACAAAGGTGTCCAAAAAGGATGGGAAATTTGTTGTCACTACAACCCAAAACAAGGAATACAACGCTGATGCGATAATTGTTACCACAGGTTTTGATCTTTTCAGGAGCGAACGGAAAGAGGAGTATGGTTATGGGATATATGACAATGTGATTACTTCGGCCGAGTTGGAGAAGATGTTCCGCAACGGTAATTTAAGATGTACCGATGGCAGGATACCCCAAAAAGTTGGTTTTATCCATTGCGTGGGATCGCGTGATGAAAAGGTGGGAAATTTCTATTGTTCCAAACTCTGTTGCGTGTCGGCCGTCAAACAGGCAATAGAGATCAGGGAACATGTTCCGGAATCAAATGTCTTCTGTTTTTATATGGATATCAGGATGGGAGGATCAGGTTATGAAGAGCTTTATAGGGAATCCCAACAGAAATATGGCGTTAACTATATCAGGGGGAAGGTATCCGAGGTAGCTGAAAATTACGAAGGTAAACTGGTTCTGAAGGTTGAGGACACACTGGTAGGCAAACCTTTGAAGATGGAGTTTGATATGCTTGTACTGATGGTTGGCATGGAGATGTCCGAATCTGGAAAGGAGCTGGCCGTCAATTCCGGCCTGTTGACGGGGGAAAATAGATTTTTTGCCCCGGCCGATCACCATTTTGGCAGCAATAAAGGCAATGTGGATGGGATATTTTATGCTGGCGCGTGCACAGCTACCATGAACTTAACCGAAACGTTGGCTCACGCGAGGTCAGCCGTGGACGATGTTGTGGATTATTTCAGAAGGAAAAAATAAAATAGGTTATGAGCGATTTTGGGTATGTTTTGCTTAAAAACAGGCACATCGATTATGAGGCCAACGACAAGCGGATAGCGGAATATATTTATGCCCGTGAACCCAGTTTCGGTTACTGTATGGAGTGTGGTTGTTGCGCCGGTACCTGTACCTCGGGCAATTTTACCCATTTGAGCCTGAGAGAAATCAATATACTGATCAAGCGCGGGGAGACATCCACTATCAAGGAGCAAATCGACAAATGCATGCTTTGCGGAAAATGTACACTTGTATGCCCCAGGGGGGTAAACACCAGAAATATAATAATATTGGCCGGGGAGGCTATCCAAAAACTTGAAGCAAATGAACTTTGAACTTTTTGTTATTCCTTTCAACATCGGTCTTTACTTCATAATTTTTTATGTTGTTTATAGATCTGTAGTCTGGTTTTTGGATCTTTCAAGACAGGACAAACTACGACTGCAAAGGGGGTTTTTTGGCAGAGCGTTCTGGCAAAGTATTAAGGAGATATTTTCTGAGAGCCTGTTGCACAGAAAAATATGGAAAACGAATGCCCGGCTTGGTTATATGCACACAAGTCTTGCCTTTGGATGGTTCCTTCTGATAATTTTTGGTACCATTGAAGCCGATCTGTTTGGAACAAGCCATTTGAACCCTCCCTATAAGGCAATTTTCTTTAAGTATTTTCATCCTGAACCGGCTAGATCCGGTATTGAAGTGGCTTATGCCTTTTTAATGGATCTGATTCTCGCATATATTTTGTCAGGCCTCTTCTTGGCTGTTTTGAAAAGATTTTCCTCAAAAAGTGTTGGGATGAAAAAGACCACCAAACTGCTCACACTTGATAAGGTCGCCTTGACATCGCTTTGGCTTGTCTTTCCCAGTAGGTTGTTGGCCGAGAGTTTTACGAGCGGTGCCTATGGAAGTGGTAGTTTTCTTACCGGATCCCTGGGGAACGCTCTCGCATCTTTTCTTCCCGCCGAACAGTTGGCATATCCCTTCTGGTGGCTCTATTCCTTATCGCTCGGAACATTCTTCATTTTATTGCCCTTAACAAGATATATGCACATACCTATTGAACTGTTCCTGATCTTTGCCCGGAATTCCGGTATAAAGACAGGCGACCAAAAGGGTTCTTACACGGACATTCAGATATATTCATGTTCATCGTGCGGTATCTGTATAGATGCCTGTCAGCTCAGTTTTTCCGCCGGAATAAACAATATCCAGACAGCATATCTCTTGAAAGGCATAAGGGAGAACATAGATGTAACCGACATTGTCCCAAACTGTCTGATGTGTGGCAGGTGCGAGGCGAAATGTCCCGTTGGGATCGAGATTATGCCAATACGAATGATCCAAAGAAGAGAAAATATATATCTGCCTTCGGAACGAAAGCTTCTTAAGCGGTACTTTCCGGACAGGAAAAAGTCGCCTGCTCCAAAACCTCCGGTACCACCATCATACAGTTGGATACCTGAGGGTAGGAGCGAAAAGGCCAAAGTAATCTATTTTGCCGGTTGTATGTCGCATCTTACCCCAACTATCAAAAAGTCGATGCTCTCCATTTTTGAGGCTGCCGGGGTCGATTATACCTTTGTTGACGAGGAGGGTGGAGTCTGTTGTGGGAGACCTCTGATGTTGTCGGGTCAGACCAAGAAAGCCAGGGAACTTATCAGTTATAATTCCAAACTTTTTTACGAAACCGGTGCGGATATGTTGGTAACCTCTTGTCCGATATGCTATAAGGTATTTAAAGAGAGTTACAAACTTGGCATAGACATTATGCACCATACCCAATATATCAAGAAGTTGATAAACGACGATGCCCTGAAACTCAATTTTATGCATAAGACCGTTTCATACCATTCGCCGTGCGATCTGGGCAGGGGATCAGGAGTATATGATGAACCCAAGTATGTTCTAAGTTATGTGGCCAGGCTACAAGAAACGGAATTTGAAGATGAAAATTCACTTTGTTGTGGAGGAAGTCTGGCCAACACAAAGATAGATAACCCAACCAGAGCTTTAATAGCGAAGGACGCGGCGAGGGAACTGACCAAAAACAGGCCCGACTACCTGGTAACCGCTTGTCCTCTGTGCAAAAAAACATTTGGAGCGGTCACTGAAACAGATGTGGTAGATATCTCCGAACTAGTTGCCCAAGTAATTGTTGTTCCCCAGGCAAAGAGGCTGATGTCGAATTCTCCGATAATGCGTAAAAAAAAAGTTACGGTAAAAAATAATTGTTAAATTTGTGAAAATTTGTTCAAGTTGCGTACAATGATACGGTTGATTATTCGTTTTAATTTTGGTACATTCGACGAATTGGGCTATCATGGCTTGAAAAACAAACTAAAAGAGTTTTCATGAAAAGAATAGGTTATTTTTTGTTGCTATTGGGTGGAATTCTTGCCGGATGCGGTAACTCTGCCGATAATAAAATGGGTTTGGATAACAGGAGAATCGTTCAACATGAGAACGGCACGCTGTTGTTGAGCATAGATGATGCTGATTGTTACAACGACAATACCAATCCTATCGCTAATACAGCCGAATGGAACGCATTTTTTGTCAAGTCGGGGAGATATGATATCTGGCTGCTAAGCGCCACGCGCGATACAATGTCGCTTAACTACAGAAACCCGGTTCGTCTCCATTTTAATGATATAAATATTGATGCCAACCCCAGGTGTGACAATATTATTGTCGATGCCGAGAACATCCCTGACTCTTATTTTATGGCTAACTCCTATATTGGAACCGTTTATATCCAGGATACCGGAGCAATTGATGTTCAGTTTATAAGCGAACAGATATTGCCCCCGGGCGAATATGATTACGTCGATTCAAGGTTTGTATCATTGTGTTTCAAGCCCGAAATCAAGAAATAGATACTGAACTTTGTTGGCGCCCAATAGAGTTCCCGTTGGTTTTTCAAACTCCAAACAATTAATCTGACAATGAAGTATCTGTTTCATTTTCTGATCTTTATAGTGCTGGTGTCAATCTCCTCGTGCAAGTCGGGGAATAGAACATTGAAAGATGAAGAGAGGGAGATACGGGATTATATAGCCTCACATCCCGAATATTCATTTGTACGGAAGGAGAGCGGCCTCTATTTCGCCGATATTGTCGTGGGGGATGGTGTAACGCCCGATTCCAATGATAGGGTATATGTCCGTTATATAGGAACTTTCGTGGATGGAACCGAATTTGACTCCAATATGGACTCCGCCAAAGATTTTAGGTTTTATGTGGATAAATACGAGGTTATAGAAGGTTTCAATGAGAGTGTCAAGTATATGAAGGAGGGAGGTACCGCCATAATAATTGTACCTTCGGCATTGGGGTACGGGAATATCAACAGCCATTTCGATCCTTATACACCCCTGGTTTTCACTATTTCCATAAAAAGTGTTGTAGTTATTTAACCGCCCAACTGTTTTTCTCTATCCATTTCCTGGCGTTTATAAACGCCTTTATCCACGGTGTTACATCGTCACTCTTCCTGTTGGAGGGATAGAAGGCCCATTGCCATGGGAAGATTCCCCTCTCAGGGTGCGGCATCATGGCCAGATGCCTGCCATCGCTTGAACAGATACCGGCTATATCATGGTCGGATCCGTTGGGGTTGGCCGGATAGGTGTGATGTGAGTACTTCAAAACCACATTATACTTTTTCTCGTCATATGGCAGCTCGAACCTTCCCTCTCCATGGGCGATCCATACCCCAAGTTCCATTCCATCCATATTGCCCAGCATTATTGACCGGTTTTTCTGAACTTTCACCCCGAGGAAGCTCGATTCGAACTTTTCTGAAAGGTTGCGCGACAGTTTATACTTTTTGTCGTGTTCCGGGTATATCAATCCGAGTTCGGCCATCAACTGGCAACCGTTACAGACCCCAAAAGACAAAGTGTCTTGTCTGGCATAGAACTTTTCTATCGCTATCCTCGCCTTATCGTTGTACTTAAAGGCTCCGGCCCACCCTTTGGCCGGTCCAAGAACGTTAGAGTTGGAGGAACCGCCCACAAAGACAATCATATTTACATCTTCAAGGGTCTCCCTGCCTGATATCAGATCGGTCATATGCACATCCTTAACGTCAAAACCCGCGAGATAAAGCGCATAGGCCATCTCCCTGTCGCCGTTGACCCCCTTTTCCCTTATTATTGCCGCGACCGTTCCGCTTCTCTTCTTCCTCTTTGGGTCTATTCCGAGAGAGGAGAAACTTCCCTTAAAATCCTTCATAGAGAAGTTAATAGCATGATCTGCCCAATGGGTGTACCTCTCTTTGGCCGTGCCGTTGAAACTTTGCCGACTATCGAAAAGGAAAGAGGAGTAATACCATTTATTCCTGATAAGGTCTATGTCAATTGCCAGATTTTGGTCGCCATTGGCAATAAACAACTTTCTTTCATCTATCGGCTTTCCGATATTCAGGAATGATATGCCATTTTCCAGAAGTCTCTCCTCAACACCGCTGTCATCTTTCACCTGTATGATAATTCCCGGATTCTGGCTGAACAGTATTTTTGCCGTATCGTTGTTGTCGAATGCTCCGATATTGACCGCCATTCCACCTTTTTTATTGGGGAAACACATCTCCAGGAGCGTAACGACCAGGCCACCAGCGGAAATATCATGTCCGGAGATGATGGCTCCCTCTTCAATAAGTTCCTGAACCGTATTGAAAGCATCGGCAAAATAATCTGGATCCACCACAGTGGGCGCCTTGTCGCCCAATTGGTTCAGTACCTGGGCGAGACAGCTGCCGCCCAGCTTAAGCTCGTCGCCGCTGAAGTTAATATATATCAATGAGCTATCGGGATCATTTACCAGTACGGGTTCGACAATTTTCCGGATATCGGAAACTGCCGCGGAAGCTGAGATTATCACCGTTCCCGGTGAAAATACAACCTGATCCTTATATTTTTGTGTCATGGAAAGGCTATCCTTTCCTGTTGGAATATTTATTCCCAGGGCTATTGAAAAGTCGCTCGCGGCTTTGACCGCTTCGTAAAGGCGGGCATCTTCACCGGGGTTTTTGCAGGGCCACATCCAGTTGGCCGAAAGTGACACACTTTTCAATTTTTCGGTCAATGGCGCCCATATTATGTTGGTAAGCGACTCGGCAATGGATAGTATCGAACCTGCGGCCGGATCAATCAATCCCGCTGCCGGAGCATGTCCTATTGAGGTCGCCATGCCAAGTTTTCCTCTATAGTCCAGCGCTATCGCCCCAAGGTTATTTAGAGGAATCTGCAGTTCGCCTACACATTGCTGCTTGGCGATAGTTCCTGTTACCGATCTATCCACCTTGTTGGTAAGCCAGTCTTTGCACGCCACCTCTTCAAGCTGGACAATTTGTTCCAGGTATTCTGTAATTTTCGAATTGTCATATTTCAAGGGGGAATGTTTTTCACTCTCCAGGCAATCATGCAAAGCTATTTTTGGAAGGTTGCCGAAAAGCGCCTCCAGTTTCATATCTATCGGCTTCTCGCCTGTTTTTGGATCATAGAAGGTAAGAATGCCATCACCTGTGATCTCTCCGATAACATATATGGGAGCCCTCTCCCTTTCAGCTATGCTCCTCAACAGATCTAATGAACTTTTTTTTGTGATCAAACCCATTCTCTCCTGTGACTCGTTACCTATAATCTCTTTGGAAGATAGTGTGGGGTCGCCGATGGGGAGCTTGCTCATGTCAATTTTGCCGCCCGTGGACTCTACCAACTCTGACAGACAATTAAGATGGCCCCCGGCGCCATGGTCATGTATCGATATTATCGGGTTTTCGTCAAGTTCTCCCAGTGCCCTTATGGTATTGTAAACCCTTTTTTGCATTTCAGGGTTGGCTCTCTGGATCGCGTTTAGTTCTATTGAGCTGCCATATTTTCCGGTATCCACTGAAGAGACAGCACCGCCTCCCATGCCTATCCTGTAATTATCGCCCCCTAAAAGTACGATCACATCGCCTTTTTCCGGCACATCTTTCACTGATTGCGCTTTCTTGGCTATACCGATGCCTCCGGCGAGCATTATAACCTTGTCGTACCCATATTTTTTCAGATTCTCGAAATGTTCAAAGGTGAGAAGAGATCCGCATATAAGAGGCTGGCCGAATTTGTTTCCAAAGTCGCTCGCTCCGTTGGAAGCTTTGATAAGTATTTCTTCGGGTGTTTGGTACAGCCATGGGCGTTCAGGTGTAGCTTTTTCCCAATTGCGTCCACCTTCCGGTCGGGGATAAGAGGTCATATAGACAGCTGTTCCGGCAACCGGAAAAGCGGCTCTTCCACCGGCGATTCTGTCGCGTATCTCTCCGCCCGTACCTGTTGATGCTCCGTTGAACGGCTCCACGGTAGTAGGGAAATTGTGGGTTTCGGCTTTGAGTGAAAGCACCGATTCAAACTCTTTCGTCCCGAAGAAATCGGATCTGTCCTGTCTCTCCGGAGCGAACTGCTCAACAACAGGTCCCTGTATAAAAGCGCAATTGTCTTTGTAGGCCGATACCACGCCATTGGGATTGCGGAACGTTGTATCCTTTATCATCCCGAAAAGTGTCTTCTCTTTTTCCTCGCCATCAATAACAAAAGAGCCATTGAAAATTTTGTGCCGGCAATGTTCCGAGTTTACCTGGGAAAATCCGAACACTTCGCTATCAGAGAGTTTTCGACCAATTTTTGAGGAGAGTTCCTCAAGATACAGAATCTCTTCGTCGTTCAGGGCAAGCCCCTCCTGTTTGTTGTACGACCTGATATCATCTATATACAATACCGGTTCAACTTTTCTCTCTATGGTAAAAGTATCCTGGGTCAGACCTTTGTAAAGGGATTGGAGCATTGGATCCCAGGAGGTATTCTGGCTTCTGGGAGAGAATTTCTCTATCCTGGATATGTTTTTTATGCCTATGTTTTGGGTTATTTCGACGGCGTTAGTGCTCCATGGTGAGACCATCTCTTTCCTGGGCCCGATGAATTCGCCATCCACCCTGTCCGCACCAAGAAAAGATACTTCACCGAAAAGCCACCTTAGTTTATCTATGTCGCTGATAGCTGGTTGGGTGTCGATTCCCACAGCATATACAGTTGCTTCCTGATCTTTAAAAAAGAGAATCATATATGTTTTATTATTAATTGTCCCGATTTTTTTCGGCTCCAAATTTACGATTTTAATCGAACCCTATAAGTGTTGGTCTTATAGATTTTCAAAATTTTAGTTTTTTTTTGAATACTATACTCCAAAGTTTAAGTCTGTTCATGTTCGTACTTGAAAATGACCGCGAACAGTATAGCGACTATCAGGGCATAACCGGCAAAAATATACCATGCGGAGCTCCAGCCCGAAATCTGTGATGCGATATCTGATTGTGAATAGACCAGTTTGTTGACGACAAACTGGGCTCCAAGTGTTCCAATAGTAGCTCCAAATCCATTTGTCATAAGCATAAAGAGTCCCTGCGCGCTGGAACGAATGGACTCATCGGTCGCTTCATTGACAAATAGTGAACCTGATATGTTGAAAAAGTCGAACGCCACACCGTAAACAATCATGGACAATATAAACATCCATACTCCGTTTCCGGGATTGCCGGCGCCAAAGAGGCCGAAACGGAATACCCACGCCACCATCGCTATGAGCATAACCTTTTTTATTCCAAATTTCCTTAAGAAAAATGGAATTAGCAGGATGCAGAGTGTTTCGGATATTTGGGAGAGCGAGATCAATGCGTTTGCGTGGTTGGCCCCGAAAGTATCGGCATACATCGGAATATCTTTGAAACTGGTTATAAAGGGGTTGGCGAAACCGTTTGTAATCTGTAATGAGACCCCCAGAAGCATGGAAAAGATAAAGAACGTGGCCATTCTCTTATCTTTGAAAAGGGCAAAGGCATCCAATCCCATAGCCTCCACAAACGATTTTGTCTCTTTTGATCTGTTCACCTTGCATTTGGGAAGCGTGAAAGAGTAGAGAGCCAGGGTTATACCGATCGCCGCCGAGAAGATAAATTGCGAGAAATTGTACTGAAAACCGGTAGCGTCAACTATCAGCATAGCGCAAATAAAACCGATGGTACCAAAAATTCTGATAGAGGGAAATTCCTTTATTGTATCCATTCCGGCACTTTCAAGAGCGGAGTAGGCCACTGAATTTGACAATGCTATTGTTGGCATATAAAACAGAACACTCAGTGAGTAAAGGGTGAAAAGCCGGTTAAACTCAACGTCCCCCCCGGCCGATAGTCCATACGATCCGGCGGCGAAAATAAATATAGCGGCCAGACCGTGACATATCCCCAACATCTTTTGGGCCGGAACCCAACGGTCGGCTATAATGCCTATCAGAGCCGGCATAAACAGGGAGACTATTCCCTGCATTGCGTAGAACAGGCCTATCTTTGACGACATATTGGCCGTAACCAGACAAGATCCCATCGATGTGAGATATGCTCCCCAGACCGCAAACTGGAGGAAGTTCATCACTATTAATCTGATTTTTAGACTCATTTTGTCAAATTGAAGTAAGTGTAACAATAGTTGCCAACAATAATTATCATAATTTGCTTAATCTCGCGAAACGGAGCAGAAGTTTTTTGCTTCCGGACTCTTCAAAATCAACTATAGCCGTGTTGTTGGGCGGTTCCCCGTCAATAGAAACCACGACCCCTTTCCCAAATCTTTCATGAACAACCCTATCGCCTTCCGATAAATCTGTTTTATTGTAATCAGGGGGTATGCTGGAACCCTTTTTGGGGACTATTTTTTTAAGGTTATCTCTTTTGGGGATTGAAATCTCCGGTTTGCGCGATGAATCGCGGCCGGGGAAGAAACTATATCCGAAGGATACAGGTTGTTGTTCCTTATCAACTGATTGGGGGTAGGATAGAAGCGACCTGTCCAGTTCATTCAGGAAGCGGCTAGGTTTGCTAAATTCGAGATTTCCCCACTTATATCTGTTCAATGCGTAACTTATTGTAACCTGTTTTTTGGCTCTTGTCAGGGCAACATAGAAAAGACGGCGCTCCTCTTCCAGCTCCTTGACCGATCCGGTCGACATGGGAGATGGAAAAAGAGAGTCTTCAAAACCTACAATATAAACCTGTTTGAATTCCAATCCCTTTGCCGAATGGATAGTCATAAGGGTAACTTTGTCAAAATCACCCTCTTTTTCATTGTCCTGATCTGTGAGCAAAGCGACACGTTCCATATAGTTGCCCAATAGTGAGGGGTCCCCGTTTGTCAGCGCATCCTCCGTGAAGATCTTTATACCGTTGAGAAGCTCATCGATATTGTCGATACGGTTTAGATCTTCAATCTCCCTGCTCTCCCTCAAATCCCGTTTAATTCCGGCAATGCCAACAATCTCGACAGCTTTGGTATAGGCCTCCTTTTCGTTGAGGCCGGAAGAAAGTTTTTCCACAGTCTCCACAAACTGGTTTAGTTTTGAAACAGTTCCGCTATTGAACGAAGAGTGGTGCAGATGGGCCTTCACAATGGTATCCCATAAAGAGGTGCCGTTTTGTCTGGAGATTTCGCGCAATCTGTCAACAGTGATGTCGCCTATCCCTCTTTTAGGATAATTTATTATTCTTCTGAGAGCCTCCTCGTCATTGTGGTTTATCGCGACCCTAAAGTAAGCCAGAATGTCGCGTATCTCTTTTCTCTCGTAAAACGATTGGCCTCCGTATATTTTGTAAGGTATATTGTTTTTTCTCAAAGTCTCCTCAAAAATACGGCTTTGGGCATTGGTACGGTAAAGAACAGCGAAGTCGTTCCAGCCAAGGTCCAGCGACCTCTTTTTTTTGTTGATATCCGTCGATATTAATATTCCTTCCTCTATATCGGTTGTTGCCTGGAAAATAGCGATGTTGTCGCCCGGTTCATTCTTGGAGTAAACGGTTTTTTTGATTTGACCGGCATTGTTGGCTATCACCCCGTTGGCGGCGTTTACAATAGTCTGTGTCGATCTGTAGTTCTGTTCCAGCTTGAATATTTTATGTTTGGGGTAGTCATTTTTAAAGTGCAGTATGTTTTCTATGCGGGCGCCTCTGAATGAGTAGATGCTTTGGGCATCATCCCCCACAACGCAAATATTTTGGTGCTTTGCCGCCAATTTATTCACTATAAGGTATTGGGAGTAGTTGGTGTCCTGATATTCATCCACAAGAATATAGCCGAATCTTTTTTGATATAGTTCCAGAACAGCGGGGAAATCCCTGAACAATATGTTTGTGTTGAGCAACAGATCGTCAAAATCCATCGCATTGGACCTGAAACATCTCTCCTGGTATGTTCTGTATATCTCGGCAAAAAGCGGGATTTTATTGGATTTGTCGGCTTCGGCATAACCGCTGTCGGCCGCATAGCCGTTCGCCGTAATAAGGTTGTTTTTGGCCGATGATATTCGGGAAGCGATGGCGCTCGGCTTGTACACCTTATCGTCAAGTTGCATATCTTTGATTATGGCGCGGACAAGACTTTTTGAATCGTTGGCGTCGTATATGGTGAAATTCTGTTGGTATCCGAGTTTTTCGCCCTCCTGCCGGAGTATACGGGCGAAGATAGAGTGAAATGTGCCCATCCAGAGATATCTGGCGGTCTCCGTACCGGCCAACCTGGCAATTCTCTCTTTCATCTCGCCGGCAGCTTTGTTGGTAAAAGTGAGAGCCAGTATATTATACGGTTTGATCCCCTTTTTCAACAAGTAGGCTATTCTGTAGGTGAGTACCCTGGTCTTGCCCGAACCTGCTCCGGCTATCACAAGAACAGCTCCATCAGTAGCTTCAACCGCTTGTCGCTGAATTTCGTTAAGGTCGGCTAAAAAATCGATATCCATTATAATTGTTCGGCTTTCTTGTTCGGCAAATTTAATCCTTATATCTGCCTTTAAGCACTATGGTAAATTATAGTTTTTAACAATTAGTTGTTTTCTTTGATTTATATAACATAAGGTCCATACTTTGGACAAATCTGTTTCGTTAATAAAACAGGCCGCCTGTTTTGATTTTTATGTTAACATTGCGGTTTGGAAATATCTATTGATTATGAGGAAAACCCTGGTTCTGTTTTTTGTTGTTTTTCTGGTGATTCCTATCTTCACTTATGCCCAGATTACGGCACCTCAAGCCAATGCCATAAGGTTTTCCAACTACAGTTCCTCAACCGATAAAGATCCTATTTTTGTTTTTTGCGTCTCTCCGGGCTTTGTTTCGGCCACCATTATGGCGCAAGATTCGGCTGGTTCTTTGATCAATGATTTTAACTGGTACAAATGGGACGATGTAGCGAAAGATTTCAGTATTCCCGTTAAAAGTGAGTCATCGGTCGTCTCCTCGAGACTTGATAATATAAGCGAAAGTGGCGGATATAGGGTCAAGGTTTCAAATGGTTCGGGCAGTTCCCTGTTTACCTGTTGGGTTTTTATTGACGAGCCAGTTTCATCGGCTCAATTGATGAGTTATGGATGCGACTATGTAGCGCTTGACGGAACCGCCGCTGTTAGTACCTTTTATTACTATGATCCATTGACCGGTTCCCCTATTAAGCTGCCCAATGCCGTAAGACATCTTTGGTCCTCTACACCCGTTAGTTCAATACCTTATCCCGATCTTAGAATTGACCCTTACACTTACGATCCGCCACTCAGCGATGTAACATACAAACTGGTCGTAACCGACAGTATGACATGCTCCAGCGAATCCTCTTTTTATTATGAGTCCATACATGTAAAGGCCGGCTTAAAGGCCGATGTGGAAGAGGGAGAGGCCCCGCTGGAGGTCAACTTTTCCAATGAATCTATAAGAGGATACAATTATGTTTGGGATTTCGGCGATGATTCGGAAACCTCTTTACTGGAGACTCCCGAAACACACACTTTTTATCGTCCCGGCAAGTACACGGTTAAATTGGAGATAGAAAGTGAACAACTGTGCGAAGATGCCGACAGTATTACAATAACTGTAAAACCTTCACTGCTCAATATCCCCAATGCTTTCACACCTAATGACGATGGGTATAACGACAGGTTTTTAGTCGACAAACAATCGCTTCGATATCTTAATGTCCAGATTTTTACCAACACAGGCGCGAAAGTATACGGATTCGCTGGTGATACGGAAAGTTTGCGGAATTGGGAGGGATGGGACGGTAATATCAACAATACGGGCAGGAAAGCGGGTCCGGGCGTATATTACTATATAATCAATGCTATTGGATGGGATGATGAGAGGTATGAAGGTAATGAATATAGGGGCGTTCTGTATCTTTACCGATAAAGAATTTCAATATAATCATTATGAGATGCTTGTTGTTAGTGTTGATTTTTATGCTATATTGTAAAAAAATAATATTTGAGGTCACCTTTTGGGGTTTGAGAGTTTGTTGTGCCAAAAGAGGATAACAGGTTAAGGTCTCTTCCCCAATAATTTGAACATATAAAACAGGAGACATATGAAGCAGGAGATAATCATTGAAGAGACAAAATATACCCCTGTTGTATATTTTGATCGGGAAAAGAGGTTGCTTGTAATGAAAGGACGGTCAATCCCGGAAAATCCCGAAAAAGTTTACGATAAAGTACAGGATTGGATAGACAACTACTTTACCGGAAATGAAAGTCTGGACATCGAACTCTGGTTTGAGTATCTCAACAGCGGCTCATCGAAATATCTTTTTAAGATTATCGGGCATCTTTCGGAATTGGGCAAAAAGAACAAGACTGTGAATATCGCGTGGTTTTATGAGGAAGATGATGATTCGATGCGGGAGTTGGGGGAGTATATCGACTTAACATTCGATATCCCCGTAACGTTAACCGCTTTTTGAAATAGATTTTCGTTAGTTTATGAATAAAAAAGGTGGGAGAGACCCCACCTTTTTCGCTTTGTTTTATCTTAGTAATCTCTTACTTAACAGTCGCCATATAATTGATTAAATCAATGATTTTGTTGGAATAACCCCACTCATTGTCGTACCATGCGACAACTTTAACGAAGTTGCTGTTCAGGGATATACCTGCTCCGGCATCAAATATCGCGGTACGGGGGTCGGTAATGAAGTCCGATGAAACAACGGCATCTTCAGTATAACCCAAGACTCCTTTCATCTCACCTTCTGAAGCCTTTTTCATAGCGGCCTTGATATCATCGTATGAAGCGGCTTTTTCCAG
>DUOU01000192.1 GCA_012838685.1 Bacteroidota bacterium
AACCCACCAAAGATCCAAAAGCGGCGGAGAGGTTCATCATAGGAAAGGATGCGGCCAGCCCGGAAAGCGCCAATGCTCCAACACCGTGGCCAATGAAAATACTGTCCACCATGTTATAAAGCGATGCCGCGATCATCGCTACAATAGCAGGCCAAGAATACTGAAGTAATAGTGTCCCTACATCTTTTTCCCCTAGCTCTACAAAACGTCCCCTCTGCTCCATCATAAAAATTTTATGCCGCTAAGGTGGCTCATTTACGCCTAACTTCAAAAAGAAAAGTTGGTTGTTAGAGTATTATTCCCCTGTTTCTCTGCAAAGCTTCCCTAATGGAGATTTTAAGCGCATCTGAACAGCTGAATATCATATCAAAGTCAGTTGGAAAAGGGGCGGTTGCGGTCTTTATCATCTCCTTCTGCTGTGCATTGAGCGCCTCCACATCTCCGATAGCTCTCGCCGAAATGTTCTCAAAAGATGAAGCGGCCGCTATGGGTTCCGTGCGCAGTATCCGTTCATTTCGGAGTTCAACAAATTCAACAACTCCCTGAATGGTACATTCCTTCTGTCGTATTGTCTGGATCAGGGCGCACTGTAATGTCTTATATTTTGGAGTCTTGATATCGTTTCCAAGGGAGTCTTTCCGGACATTTCCCCTGCTGTCGAGCAGATACTCAAAACCATCTTCTACGCTCTTCTTGACCAATGTATCTATTTCGAATTGTTGGTCGGGACTAACACCTATATTATTAATATTCACATTAATAATATAATCCAATTCCATATTCTCATTCAGGATGGTGGTGTAATATTCAACCCAATTGGAGTTCAGCGAAGAGATGCCAATATTGAGCAACTCCTTGTCATATTCCTGTGGAAAATTGACCAGGGAGTTGTTGTTGATCCTTATCAATGCCCTGCTTATGCCAAGGTATCTTGACTCTTCAAGGTAATCGTTTATCTGGTTATAGTCGCCTACGTATTCTTTAACCCTCGAAAATTCGGCGTATGCTTGGCGATACGACTCTTTTCTGCCCTCATTCATGAGTTGCTTGGCGTGGGCGAAATAGAAATCGGCCGCGTTTCTTTTTGCGATAACCATCTCGGCAAGGTAATCCACGTACGGAAATTCTATGGTTCTATCCTTATAATTCAGAGGGGTAACAGTGCGTACCAACATCTGTCTGTCATACATTTTTTGATATATCTGATAGATGGCGTCCCACGAGTCCGCTCTACCCTCGGTCTTCAGATATCTAATACGTTCATTATCCTGTTCCAGGGCTATGTTCATAGCCTGTTCAAGGCTCAGGATATCTTTCTCGCTCCGGGGATTTTTGCGAAGATTATTGACCGCTCTGTTAATAGCTTCATCATAGTTGCCCCGCGTAAGGCTTTTTTTTGACGAACCGCAACCCGACATTATCAGGAGCGTTATAAAAAACAGGGTTGAAACTTTTTTCATCTCTTAAGTTATTAATATTTTAAACTGCCTTTTACACCTAAAATAAACATAAATCATACCAAATTTGGGATTGATTGTCGCATGGATTGAATCTTAAACATTATAAATCTACGGAAGCTCGTTTCCCGCTGCAACATATATCTGGTACCACTCCTTTCGGGTCAACTCGATATCGGCACCCGGAGCTATCTTCTTTATCCTTTCCGTATTGGTTGATCCAATGATTACCTGCATGTTAGCGGGATGTCTGAGTATCCAGGCCACAGCTATAGCCGAATTGGAAACTTTATGGTTTCTCGCTATTTTATTTATCACTTCGTTCAGTTCCGCGAACTTGGGATTATCGAGGAATACACCTTCAAAAAAACCATACTGGAAAGGGGACCAGGCTTGGATTGTTACATCATTTATCCTACAGTAATCGAGTACATTGCTATCCCTAACCACTGCCCCGTCAAACTTGGTGTTCACATTTATTCCAAGGTCTACCATGCCACTGGCCATAATGCTGAACTGAAGTTGATTGATCTCCAATGTCTGTTTCACATATTTTTTAAGCAGTTCCATTTGCGAAGGATTTTGGTTGCTGACTCCAAAATGCAGTACAGAACCTTCTGTATAAAGATAATCGTATGCGGCGGCAACCTCCTCTGGTTCCATAAGGGCATCGGGACGATGGAGCAAAAAGTAATCAAGCCTGTCGGTTCTCAACCTTTTAAGGGCATCATGCACGGTCTTAATTATATAATCTTTTGAGGCGTCATAATAGGTTCCCTCAGGATCTTTGATAATCCCGCATTTTGTCTGTAAAATTATACTGTCGCGCAACCCTTTGGTCCTGGAGAGCGCTTTACCGAAAAGCTCTTCGCAATAGGTATTGGCATAACACTCGGCATGATCAAAAAAGGTTATTCCCAGATCTATATCTGTCTTGATAAGGGTATCCACCTCGTTGACCGACATTTTATCAATACGCATACAACCTTGAACAACGGCGGGTACGGGAGTATTCTTGGGGCCAATTTTTAACTCTTTCATATCTATTTTTTTAAATCATATAATTGTATGGACTGAGCTGTTTTTCAGGAAAATCATCAAATTCGCTTCGACTAATAGCCAACGCGCCCATCACGGGTTATTTGGGATAGCCCCATCAGGAGACGAATATATTTACTTTAGAAAATAAATACCAATATTTTTAGTTAATTGAAACGATAGTTCTCACCGGCCAATGGTCGGATATAAAAATGTCAAAATCCGTGAGTTCAGGAGTCTCGTGTTCCATAACCTTCATGCCGTTCCTCACGAAAACGTAATCAATCCTGCCATCTCTAGGTTCATGTCTGAAACCGTTGAAGGTATAGGTAAGTCCTTGTGGCGCTCTTTGGGATATTGTATAGGTATCGACAAAAAGAGGAACACTCTCATAGGGTCCTGTAAGAATTGAATAGCCTTCCGAGTTTTCATTCATATTGAAGTCGCCCGTAACAATGAACGGTGTGACACCGGTAATACTGTCGACCGCCATAAGCAAAAGTTTCGCACTGTTGATCCTGGCCGTATCGGAATCATGCGCGAAATGGGTATTGAAAAAATAGAGGCGTTCATGGTTCCGTTTGTCAACCAGTTCCACCCACGTCACTATTCTGGGCAATCCTGCCCCCCAAGCCTTGGAACCGGCCGAATCAGGGGTTTCTGACAACCAGAAAGTCTTGGTTCTCACCATATCAAATCTCTCTTTCCGGAAGAAGACCGGATTCATCTCTCCTCCCTTGCCGCCGTCACTGCGCCCTACGCCAACAGAGGCGTAATCGGTCAGGGCTGAGTCCAGTTCCTGGTACTGGTGGAGAAGTACCTCCTGCATCCCCAGCAGATCGGGCTTGACCCCATTTATATAATCAAAAACGTAAGAGGCTCTGTTTGGCCAGGCATTAGCGCTGTCAACAGGAGTATCCAGTCTGACATTCAAAGTTATAACCTCTATATTTTGTCTCTTTGACTTTCCCGAACAACCTGAAGCTACCAACATAACCGTAAATATCAAGAATACCGATAATTTTCCCATAGCTACCCTATTTCCCGCGAAGATAGCCCAATAATTAATATATTTGTCGGGTTTAACTCAGAATATGGCCGACATTATCAAGCTACTGCCAGACTCCGTTGCGAATCAGATTGCCGCCGGAGAGGTGATCCAACGTCCCGCTTCAGTTGTTAAAGAATTGACAGAAAACGGAGTAGATGCCGGAAGTACGATTATTGACGTTATTGTCAAAGATGCGGGAAAGACATTGATACAGGTAACCGACAATGGTTCAGGTATGTCCGCTCCCGATGCCAGGTTAGCGTTCGAAAGACACGCAACATCTAAAATTACCTCGGCGAATGACCTTTTTTCCATAAACACAAAAGGTTTCAGGGGAGAGGCCCTGGCATCTATAGCCGCCGTGGCCATGGTTGAAATGAAAACCCGCGAGGAGGGCGCCGATGTCGGAACATCCATAAAAATAAGTGGTTCGAAAATTGAATCTCAGGATCACTGTTCCTGTGGTTTGGGAACCACTTTATCCGTAAAAAATCTCTTTTACAACATCCCCGCGAGAAGAAAATTTCTTAAGTCCGATACTACTGAATTCCGGCATATAGTCAATGAATTCCAGAAAATAAGCCTTGCCCATCCGGAGATAAAATTTACTTTGGAGCACAACGGCACCGAAATTTACAATCTTGTTCCGGGAAACCACAGACAGAGAATAGTCGGCCTTTTTGGCAAACAAATAAACCAGGGGTTGATATCTGTAGAGACAGAGACAAACCTTATCAGTATAAATGGTTTTATAGGAAAACCTGAGAGCGCCAGAAAAACTTATGGCGAGCAGTTTTTTTTCGTGAACAACCGTTTCATGAGGCACCCCTATTTTCACAAAGCGGTAACCGAGGCTTATCAGAACATCTTGCCGGCAGATGTTATCCCATCATATTTTATCTATCTGACAGCAAACCCCGCCAGCATCGACATAAACATCCATCCTACCAAAACCGAGATCAAATTCGAAAATGAGCGGGAAATATGGCAAATTTTAATGGCCTCGGTCAGGGAGTCGTTGGGTAGATTCAATATCGTGCCTTCAATTGACTTTGAAGGTGAAGGGGCGGTCAATTTTCCCATATCAGGCAAATCCGATTTTTTGCCGGAAGCACCGCGCATAGCGATAGATCCCACGTATGACCCTTTTGCCAATAAAAGTACCTATACCAGAGATAGTTATATAGATAGATTTGAAAAAGAAAATATCTCCTACTGGGAAAGACTGTTTCCTGAAAGAAAAAATGAGTCCGCAGCTGAAAGTGAGATAAAAACAACCGTCGCCGAGCCGGAAAGAAAATTCATGCAGATAAAAAACAGGTATATATCCTGTCCCGTGAAATCCGGATTGCTTTTGATCGACCAGAGAAGGGGACATGAAAGGGTTTTGTACGAGAATTTTATGGAGTGCCTGAACAGTAACGGTTCAGCCTCCCAGACAACTCTTTTCCCGGTGACCATTGAGTTGGGCCAGGACGATTTTCTTGTCCTCAAAGAGATAAAAAACGATTTGAAGAGAATAGGGTTTGATATAGAATATGGCGATGATTCCGTAATTACGGTTAATGGTTACCCATCTATCTCCGGATCGACAAATATCAAGGAGGTCATTGAGATACTTATCGAAGAGTTTAAAAGTACCAGCAACGATCCTTCAACGGGAGTAAAGGAGAAGCTCGCGGCGGCAATGGCGTCGGCAAGCGCGATACCTTATGGAAAGCCGCTTTCCAATATAGAGATGGAAACACTTTTCGATAGCCTTTTCAGTTGTTCATTGCCCAATTACACCCCCAAGGGGAAAGCAATTGTATCAATCATAACAGTAGACGAACTGGATAAAAGGTTCCAGTAACATCATTGGAGAACCGGAAATAAAAATCCCGGCTTAAAACAATCGCGGCAATTGAGGAGCCATAAAAAAGAGCCAATAATAGAATGACAAATTGTCCATTTAAACTAGAAATATTAATTTTGGCGCGACTATTGAACATAGGGGGCCATTGGGATCTTAAAATTACACAAGCATGAATTTAATGGGAAGAGGGTTTTTTAGAACGCCTCCGGTAGTAAAAAACATCATAATGATAAGTGTTGTTATGTTGTTGGCTTACTATGCGGTATATTATATGATAGGCTTTGACCTAAACAGACATTTAGGCCTCTATTTCCCCCGTTCAGACAATTTCATGCCTGTACAGATTCTTACATATATGTTTTTGCATGGTGGAATCTGGCATCTCTTTTTCAATATGTACGCTCTATATATTTTCGGACAGGTTCTGGAAAATGTGTGGGGATCGAAAAGATTCCTGACCTATTATCTTGTATGCGGTTTGGGGGCAGCTTTTATTCATGAGGGGGTAATAGCATTAGAATACAACAAACTGGTCAAAATGCTGAGTCCCGATCAATTGCAGCAGGTGATCAATGAGGGCAGCAGCCTGTTACTCTCAGGTAAAGTATATTCTAACCGTTATATGCAGGACTTGCAGATATTGCTGAACACGCCGACTGTAGGAGCTTCAGGAGCAGTTTTCGGCATTCTCCTCGCTTTCGGTATGCTTTTCCCGAATACCCAACTAATGTTGTTGATACCCCCAATTCCTATTAAAGCCAAATGGTTCGTTCTGCTTTATGGGGCATTGGAACTATACATGGCTATAAGTCAACCGGGCAGCAACATTGCCCACGCCGCCCATCTGGGTGGAATGTTTTTTGGGTTTCTGCTGATAAAATATTGGCAAAAAAACACAAATACCCTTTATTGATGAACCTGTGGAAAGAAATAAAGGCTCTTTTTTCAAGGGGCAATAATCTGGCTAAACTTATTTATATCAATATCGCCGTTTTCCTTGTGCTATCCATTATTGCCATCATTAATTTCCTGATGAACGACCCCGGCCTCAACGATAAAGTGCTTGGGTTTCTGGCCGCCCCCGCCTCCCTTAAAACTCTGGCAGCAAGACCATGGACCATCATCACATATATGTTTGCCCATAGCAATATTTGGCATATTTTGCTCAATATGTTATGGCTTGGTTGGTTCGGAAAAATATTCTTGGAATTTTTGGATCAGCGGAAGCTGGTGTCCGTATATCTCTTGGGCGGAATATCGGGTGCCTTGATATATATACTATCGTTTAACCTGTTCCCGGTATTTGCTGATATAACTGATGTCTCCGTGGCCATCGGTGCTTCCGCTTCGGTCATGGCAATCGTATTCGCCACGGCTACCTATGTGCCCAATTATAATGTCAATCTGTTTCTTTTTGGCAGGGTCAAAGTTATCTGGATTGCCCTGGTGGTATTGGTGCTGACTTCGTTCATGAATTTCGCCGACAACGCCGGAGGTAAATTGGCGCACATAGGTGGAGCTTTTTACGGCTACATTTTCGCCATCAACCTGAAAAAAGGAAAGGATATTGGCGCCTGGATCAACAAGGTGATTGATTTTTTGGTATCTTTATTCAAGCCAAAACCGAAAATTAAGATTACCTACAGTCGTCCGAAAAACGACTTTGAATACAACAGAAACAGAGCTGAGCATCAGAAGACTATTGATAAAATACTGGACAAATTATCAAAAGGAGGATACGACAGCCTGACTAAAGAGGAGAAAGAGATACTTTTTAGGGAGAGTCGGAACAGATAAGAAAAAAGTGGCCGGTTGAGAAAATTCTTACATAAGATATTGTTTATCGCCAATATTATTGTCGCGATAGCGCTCCTGTTCTCATACCTTGCCCCTATTGTCAATCCGTCAGTTTTCATTTTGCCCGCCTTTTTCGGTTTGGCCTATCCTTATCTTCTTGTTTTAAATATCTTCTTTATAATACTTTGGGCCTCTTTTATCAAATGGGAAATCATCATTTCAATTGTCGCGATACTCGCGGGGTTCTCCCATTTCACAAACTTCGTGAGATTCAAAAAAAAAGATAACTCCGCTGAAGGTACGTTCAAAGTGTTAAGCTACAATGTCAGATTGTTCAACGCTTACGAAAAAAACAACAACGACACCAAAAGCAAGATTCTTGATTATATCAAAGAACAAGGGGCGGACATAGTATGCCTGCAGGAAATGTTCTCCAACAATGAAAGGGGGGTGGAAGGGAACAGGGTTCTCTCCTCCACGGGCAACAGATATTACTCCCATACAAAATTTATTGGCAGTGACAACAGGAGGTTCTATGGTATAGGAACTTATAGTAAATACAAGATGGTCAACAGAGGTGATATCTACCATCCAAACTCTTCCAGCCTGACTATTTTTTCCGATATTGTAATTGACCAGGATACTTTCAGGATTTTCAACAACCACCTTCAGTCTTTTAAGCTTAAAAACATGGAGCGCTCTTTTATTGAGGAGGTAATGTCGCTTGACGAAAGAGAATCGAGAAACGAAGTGAAAGAGTTGTCATCAAGCCTTCGTAACGGATTTTTGCGACGATCCGCGCAAGCCGACATAGTAAAAGAGGCTGTAAACAACTCCCCTTATCCGGTGATTGTACTGGGCGACTTCAACGATACTCCCATATCATATACATATCATAAGCTCCGAAAAGGGCTTAACGACTCCTTTGTTGAATCGGGATATGGAGCAGGGTTTACTTACAAAGGGGTTTATCCCACCAACAGAATCGATTTTATTCTTTTCAGCGACAAACTGGATTGCAAATATTTTGAAGTTCTTAAGGTAAAGTACTCCGACCATTATCCTGTTTTTTCTAACTTTACCATAACAGAATAAAACCATGAGTGTAACCCGTTTCAGTATCAGCCTGGAAGAGGAATTGGCGAAAGAACTTGACCAATATGTAATCGACAACTGTTTCGCGAACAGGTCGCAGGCGGTACGCCATCTTGTGGAAAAAAATATCGTGGAAAAAAAATGGCGTTGCGATAACATTGTCGCCGGAGCCATTGTGCTGACATACGATTATCTCAAGAAAGATATCTCCTCCTCAATAACAGAAATCCGCCATTTATATCTTGAGGAGATACTCTCATCCCAAATTTTCCAACTCGAAAATGAGATCTGTCTGGAAATAATCGCTGTAAAAGGTATGGCAAAAAGACTTACTGAACTGTCCAACAAACTGATCGCCATAAAGGGTATTCGGCACGGGAATCTTGTAATGAGCAGAACCCAATAGTTTTTTAGTATATTTTTTGGGTATGGAAAGAATTTGCCCAATAATAACACTATATTTGTAAAAAATGTTACCAATGTCGGAATCACTAAAATTGCTTTCCACAACCGCTGTCTCGATAGCTTTTATACATACGTTGCTGGGACCCGACCATTATTTGCCTTTCGTGGCGTTGGGAGAGGCCAAAAAATGGTCATTGCCAAAAACAATGCTTATAACTTTTTTATGTGGTTTGGGACATGTACTTAGTTCCGTAATTATAGGCTTTATCGGTATCGCCGCGGGTGTTGCCGTCAACAAACTGGCGGGCATAGAGACTGTTCGGGGCTCCATCGCCGCATGGCTGTTCATCGCCTTTGGTCTTATTTATATGGTAGTGGCCATTAGAAATCTCGTTAAGGGGAAGCACCACTCGCATCAGGATCATCTGAACGGAGAAAAGGCCGATACACTTAAAGCCACTCCTTGGGTACTTTTCCTGATTTTTGCTTTCGGTCCGTGTGAACCGCTCATTCCGATAGTAATGTATCCCGCGGCCCAGAACAATATCAGTGGTGTAATACTGGTTTCATTACTGTTTTCTGTTGTCACTATAGCCACAATGATGGGCGTGGTGCTTTTGTTCAGGCTCGGACTGACAAAAATCAATCTCAAGCCTATCGAAAAATATTCTCATCTGCTCGCCGGGTTTATTATTTTCATTTCGGGCGCTGCGATTCAATTTTTAGGATTATGAGTTTTATATAATTTTTTTATAAACAATGTAACACCTTTTAGTAAAATGGTGTTACCAATAATTTTAAAAAACGTTAGTTGTTTTCTTGATACAGGTAAGTTTTAATAGAAATAAAATATCAAAAAAGCTGTAATTAAAATAAAATACTAAAAATGAAAAAAGTTCTTATTTCGTTCATCGCGATGTTGTTTTTTTTAAGCGGAGTTTTTTCCCAAAACAAAACCCCCTCCTCTTTGTCAGACACAACAAAGCTTGATGAAGTTGTCGTAACCGGTTCCAGAATACCAGTTTCCAGAAGTTGGGTATCATCACCCATAAGTGTGATTGATCGTCAATTAATCGAAAACAGCAATGAAATTTCAATAATTCCCGTACTGAACCGTCAGATACCCGGATTGTTTATAACCTCCCGGGGGGTTGCCGGATACGGTGTCTCCACCGGTTCGGCCGGAACAATAAATATTAGAGGCTTTTCGGGCAGTAGCGGAAGAGTTCTGATATTGATAGACGGACATCCGCAATATGCCACAATATACGGCCATCCCATAGCCGACGCCTATATCTCTTCAGAAATTGAAAGAGTCGAGGTCTCCAGGGGCGCCGCTTCGGTTCTTTACGGTTCTAACGCCATGGGAGGAGCCATTAACCTTATCACAAAAAAAATCACACAAAATGGATATAACCTCAAAATGAACGCTGCGATTAAATCTTATGGGACCCAACAATACTCTATAAGCAACAGCCTCAAGAAAAAAAGATTTAGCGGGTATTTGGGAGCAAACTTCGAAAGCACCGACGGACACCGACCCAATTCGGAATATAATTCATTAAACGGTTTCGCCAAAGCAGGTTATAAAATAGGCGATAGTTGGGAAATTACCGGCAACGTCAGTTTAACAAATTTCTATGCCGAAAACCCCGGTGCTGAAACTAAACCCATGTATGAAAGTTGGGTAGATGTAACAAGAGGTATGGCCGGGTTATCTATATCCAATGATTACGGCATGACAAGCGGATCGTTAAACTTATTCCATAACTGGGGAGTACATAAGATCAACGATGGATATTATGAAGGAGGAACACCACAGCCTTATCTCTTCCATTCAACAGACTATATGAGCGGATTCAACCTTTTTCAGGCCTTCAAGCCTTTTACCGGCACAACCATTACCGGAGGAATCGATCTGATGTATTATGGTGGCAATGCGTACAGAAATCCGGAAACAGAAATTTACGCCGACCATATAAAACTCAATCAAAAAGCATCATATCTCTTCCTGCAGCAAAAACTTTGGAAATTAATGATGAACGCCGGATTAAGAGTTGAAAACCATAATCTTTACGGAAATAAATGGGTTCCGCAAACAGGATTCTCGTTCGAGGCGACTAAGACCACAAATCTAAAACTCTCCCTTTCAAAAGGTTTCCGTACGCCAAATATGAGAGAACTATATATGTACGCCGTTGCCAATGAAGACCTGTTGCCGGAGGAGAGCATCAGCTACGACCTCTCAATGTCGCAGAAAATGCTGAAAAATAAATTAGTTGCCGAGTTAAGCCTTTATTATACCGAGGGCAGCAATATAATAGAAGTGGTGGCAATTGAAGGAGTACGACAAAACAGAAATGCGGGAGAATTTGCCAATAAAGGGGTAGAATTGAACCTCTCTTATAGAATCCTTGATAATCTTACTGTCAGTGGTAATTACAGCCATCTGAATATGAGCAATATAATAACAGGGGCTCCGATAAATAAACTCTATTTGACTACCGAATATAAACCGGGCAAATTCACAATTAGTGTGGATGCGCAGGCAGTCGATAAACTCTACCTATCTACCGGCAATGATCCAATAACAAGTAACTACGTTCTGATGGACTTAAAGGTTAACTGGAGCCCCAACAATTGGTCGGAGTTCTTCATAAAGGGAGAAAACCTGCTCAATACTGAATATTACACTATGGTAGGATTTCCCATGCCAGGAATTACATTGACCGGAGGATTATCCTTAAACATCAAGTATATTCGCGAATAACATTATGATTTTTGTTCCACACTACCTGTTGATTTTCTCTGAATTGAAAACAGACGAGGTGCTTTTTAATAAATCCAAGGCCCCCTAAACAACCTGAGGTCGCTAAGTGAAATAAAATATAAAATATATGAAACGATTTTTTCTGGCGCTAACTTCTCTCCTGATCTGTGTCGCTGTTTCCGCCCACCCCTGGAAACCCTCAAATTATGTGATTGTCGATACCGATGGCGGGATAGACGATATGAGGGCAATTTCAATGTTGCTGGCTTCACGGGATGTGCGGGTTTTGGCCATAACGGTCTCCCCGGGAACTCTCTCCTCCGATAGCGCGTACGTGAAGGTGAAAAGCATGCTCAACTCCTATTTTCATGAGGGGATTCCGGTGGGCATAAACAGGGATGTAAAGTTCAAATCGCCAAACTTTGAAAACGCCGCTGTCGCTGTTTGGGGTTCTTCAACAGCCATTGATCCCCTCAAGGCGCCTGATGCGGTTGAGGTGATATTGGAAATGGTCAGCGCCGAAAGCACTCCTATCAGGTTTATCAGTCTGGGCGGTCTCTCAACTGCAAGTCATATACTGAAAAACGAAGAGTTGGCAAAAAAACAGATCAGGGAATTTATTTGGTCGGCCGACAGCGTAAATGATACAAAGGGTTTCAATTACAATATCGACAAATCCGCGGCAAATTATATTCTTGAACAGACAGATATCCCGGTTAGCATTGTAAGTCGTGCCGATGTTCTCTCCAAACAGTTTTATAACAACACATTTATTGGATCCATTCTCTCTTGTGGCACCCCTTACAGCAAAAAAGTGGCCGGATACTTTTCTTCGACAACCGCCATGTCCCATCCGTTTTCTTATACCGCATGCGATGAAATGGTGCCGTTGTTTGTCCATTATCCCGACCTTTTCACTAAAAAGGTATCAGGTTCGGTCACGGAATACACCCCAAACGATCTTATCGGATTAAAGGAGAAATATCTCGCGATAATTAGCGGAGAGACTGTTGCCCCGAACCAGGTAATCCAGACCATACCGGCAGATCCCTCCTTCTATATGGAAGATTTGCATCCGTATGTGGAACAGATAATAGAGAAATACGGGCGTGATGAGTGGACCTCAGGGATTATTGCCAGCGAGCTTCACCGCCATTTGGGCATATTCGCCATAATTGGCGTTAAGATGGGAACAAGGGCGCGCGAATATTTCAACACCGGGGTGGACGAATTCACCGCAAAAACCTATGCGGGATCAACACCGCCGCTTAGTTGTATGAATGATGGTATACAGGTGAGTACCGGAGCGACACCGGGACACGGACTTCTGTTTGTCAACAACGAACCCCCACTCTCCGCCAGCGTCGATTTTACATATCTTAACAGGGTTATCAGGATATCCCTGAAACCGGAACTGGAACAACAAATATCCGCTGAACTGAGGGAGATCAATTTTATTTACGGACTCGACAGCAACATTTACTGGGAGTTGGTCCGACAGAAAACATTGAAATACTGGCTGGAGTTCGACAGACACGAGATATTCAATATTGAAGAGCTGTAAACCATTGCGCAACTATCCTCGCCGAACCTAACCAACCTACGGACAGGAGCAATATGGAAAGATTAAGCCGCCTTTTAAGCGGATAATGAAGAGTTGGTGTCAATAGAGCAACCTTTTTAGACGGTAATTCGGCCATATTGCTTTACTTTGTACATATTTGGCGATATTCAGATGGCTTTGAAACCCTACAGAGAGGATCATATAGTTGTTCCCCGCTTCTGCGAGGCCAACGGGTTTTACACAACTCCCGAACGGTCGGCCATGATGAAAAGAGTAAAGGCCAAAAACTCCAAAATAGAGGTGAAATTCCGAAAAGCGTTGTGGAACATAGGTTTGAGGTACAGAAAAAATGTAAGATCGCTTCCCGGCATCCCCGATATTGTATTTAGAAAATATCGTCTGGTCATTTTCATAGATGGGGCTTTTTGGCACGGCTACGAGTGGGAGAAAAGAAGGAACCAAATACAAAGCAACAAGGAATTCTGGATAGCCAAGATCGAGAGAAACATTCAACACGATAGGGAGGTAAACCAGCAGTTATCCGATTTGGGCTGGCATGTTGAACGCTTCTGGGAACACGAGATCAAAAAGGAATTCCATGTGTGTGTAGGACGGGTACTCAACTACATCAAAGAGTATGAAAACCGAAATATCTAAAATCTGGTTGCTTTCACTATTGGTCAAGTTTGAACCTGATCCTCAAAACACCCTCGTTATAGTCGCTTGAGACGATCCTGAACTCCCCTATTCCCCGGGTATTACTTACATGCGTACCGATACAGGGACAGGCATCATAATCGCCAATAAAAACAATCCTTATTGTGGAACCCGCATCTGTGGGCAACTTTTTGGTATTATACTTTTCATCGGCTTCCCTCCTGTCAACCATCCTGTATTCAACTTTAAGCCCCTTTTTTATTACCTCGTTGACCGTGGCCTCAACTGCATCCAGCTCTTTATCGGTCAGCATTCTCTCCATATGATAGTCGCATTTGCTTTTTTTCGACTCAATATGGCTGACGAATGACCTGCCACAACCGAACATCTTGTCCATTGTAGCATTCAATATATGTTCAGCGGTATGCATAGCGGCGTTATACTCTTTCGCACACATAAAATATTATTATTTATCGTTTCCTTTATCGTCAATCAGGATGAAAGCCGGCATATTCCTGACCCTGATCTTTCTTACGGCTTCCATGCCAAGGTCATCAAAATCTATTATCTCCGATGAAATTATATTCTCCGCGGCCATCAAAGCGGCCGGGCCTCCTATCGCCCCAATATAAAATCCTCCATATTTTTTACAAGCATCCGTAACCTGTTCGCTCCTCCTTCCTTTGGCTATCGACACCAATGATCCTCCTAAACTTTGGAACAGGTCGATGTAATCATCCATCCTGTCAGCGGTTGTCGGTCCCATGCTTCCCGACACCATATTTTCGGGTGTTTTGGCCGGACCAGCGTAATATACCGGATATTTCTTGAAATAATCCGGCATCTCCCCTCCATTTTTGATAATCTCGTTTATGCGGGCATGGGCCACATCGCGCGCGACAATAATGGTACCGGACAGGCTCAATAATGTTCGCACCGGATAGTTTGAAAGTTGGCTTAATGTCTCGTTCAAAGGCCTATCGAGATCCACCTCCACCGGGGCAATCAGTTGTGGAGCCTTTTTCGAAAGGTACCGCTCCGGATTTTTTTCCAACCCCTCAATATAAATCCCGCCCGCATCAATCTTGGCTTTCATATTCCTGTCGGCGCTGCAGCTTACGGCCAACGAAACGGGACAAGAGGCCGCATGTCTGGGTAAACGTATAACCCTGACATCGTGTACCAGATATTTTCCTCCATATTGGGCCCCGATACCGGAATCCCGACAAATAACCTCCACCTTGCCTTCCCATTCCAAATCCCTGAACGCCCTCCCACTATCGTTGCCTGTTGCCGAAAGATCGTCGTAATACCCGGCTGCCGCCATCTTAGCGGTTTTTAGCGCCATATCGGCCGATGTGCCTCCAACAACCAAAGCAAGGTGATAGGGGGGACAGGCGGAGGTGTCCAGATCATCTAATTTTTCCTTCACAAAGTCGCATAACGCTGTTTCGTTCAACAACGATTTCGACTGCTGGTACAGAAAAGTTTTATTCGCCGAACCACCTCCCTTGGCAATGAAAAGAAATTCATAACAGCCGCCCTGAACAGCCTCTATATCTATCTGGGCCGGAAGATTTGTTCCACTGTTTTTTTCTTCGAACATTGAATAGGGAACAACCTGGGAATATCTGAGATTATTTTCGCCATACGCTTCATAGATCCCCCTTGAAAGATGGTACGAATCATCGGCTCCTGTAAAAATATTTTCTCCTTTTTTGGCGATAACCAGCGCTGTACCCGTATCCTGGCACCAGGGAAGCTTACCCTCCGCGGCCACAACAGAATTTCGCAACATGGCATATGCCACATATTTATCGTTATCGGAAGCCTCTTTGTCATCAAGGATGTCGGCCAATTTTTTGAGATGCGACCCCCTTAAAAAAAATGCCAGATCGGTGAAAGCTGTCTTTGCCAACAGTTCGAGGCCTTGGGGATTAACAGTTATTATCTCTCTTCCGTCACGGACTGAAACGGATACAAAGTCGTTCGATAGACACCTGTAACGTGTAGTATCTACCCCCTTTTGGAACATTTTTTCATATATAAATTCCGACATCTTATATAAAAACAATAATTATAGCCTATATATCAACGAAAGCGAAAACATCTTTCGCCCTGATTCCCCCTGGAGTCTCTTTTAAGTCGCAGCACTCTATCTTTTCGTCATGCTGAAAAGCCAGTATATAGCCATTTTTCAAGGCTTCTCGCAGGATAAGTTGTTTCTCTTCGATCGACTTTAACGGATTTATCTCATAACTTGAATTCCAGATAAGGGGCAGATGAGCCACCGTAGGTATCAGGTCCCCCAAATAAACCACCCTCTTCCCTTTATAATCTATTATGGCGTACATCAGTCCGGGCGTATGGCCGCTGCATATCCTCAACTCAAATCCCGGTACCAGAAATCCATCTTTCTCTATCAGATTAAGTCGGTCGCCATCATCCAAAGGCTGGATATTCTCCGCCAGAAAAGAGTCCTCTTCCCTGAGATTGTTCTTTACAGCCCACTCCCATTGGGTTTTGCTGATATGATATCTTGCGTTGGGAAACTGGTGTCGGTAAGCCCCTCCGTCGACTGGATTGAGTATGGCGCCCCCGCAATGGTCGGCGTGGAGATGGGTAAAAACCAGATCGGTGACATCTTCAGGTCTGTATCCCCTGTTCGCGAGTCCACCCAAAAGACCCTCTCCTCCGCTCCTATAAACATATCTAAAAAACTTATCACCCTGTTTGTCGCCCCATCCCGAGTCGATCAAAATAAGTCTATCGCCTGTCTCGACCAATAACGACCGCAGCGCCAATGTACACAAATTGCGGGAATCTGCGGAGACCGACTTCGACCATAACGTCTTTGGTACAACTCCAAACATAGCGCCACCATCGACCTTAAAATTCTCTATATTGAACAGGCTCACTTCCAAAACAGCAGATCCACCATTATCTCCGGGCAATATCATCTTTTTCTCTTTTTCATTGTCATCTGTACCAGAACCCGCATAACCAGCCTCACGGAAAGATATGCTGACCATCCCATAAATCTGGAAAAAATGGACCTTCTTCTGTTCTCTTTTATTGTGATCTCCTTGCAATCATTGGCGATGATACCATTCAATATCTCTTCAAAACTAAGGGTAAACGGCTCATCAAGAATTCCAACATTTACCTCAATACTGGCATAATCGCTTATACGGTTCATATTGTAACTCCCTATCGTGCTCCATTTCCCGTCGGCTACCGCCACCTTTGCGTGAAGATTGGCAGGCTGGTACTCATATATTCTGATCTTGTTCCTGAGAATAAAGTCATACAAAAAATGTGTGGCTTTTTTGAAAATAGGGATATCAGAGTCAGCCGCCAGAACAATTTTAATATCGATCCCTCTCTGTGCGGCCCTTGCCAACAATTTTCTATCATTGGAACCCGGAAGAAAGTAACTGGCGAATATGGTTATTCTTTTCCGTGCGAACCTGAACATTGATCGATAATTTCTTGATATTTCCATCTTGTTCCTGTACCAGTTGTTCAGATTCACCTTGAGGCGTACATTGTCGGGATAAGATTCAATTTTCTCTATTTTTTCAAGTGACCTCTTCTCTTTGCCCAAGAAGGCCTTATTCCAGTTTTTACGGCAAATGTCAAGCACATAGCCACATTCAGGCCCCCTTATCTTCACCGCGAAATCAAGCCAAGGCAATTTTCCCTCTTTTCCCAAATACCTGTCAGCGATATTGATACCTCCAATAATGGCAACCTCTCCGTCCACAAGTACTATTTTGGAGTGGAGCCGTAGACTTAGTTGTAAATTTTTAGTGACAAAAACAGGGGCAAAAAAGCGAAACAGTATACCCGATTCCTCAATGCTGTCGATAAATTCATCCGAAAGAAATTTGGTGCCGAAAGCGTCGAGCAGAAGATATACCCTCACTCCCCTTTTTGCCGCGCGAATCAGGGCCGCAACTATTCGCTTACCCGCATTATCTTCATCCAGGATATAGGTATGGAAATGGATATAACGCTCCGCTTCATCGACAATATTTTCCACTGCGGCGAAAAACTGCTCCCCGCTCCGAATTAGGGAGGCCTGATGGCCACCAATAAAATTATCGTAACTACTTTTGCCCATATTCCTACAATATATTAAGAATAAAGACTACAAAAAACCTGTCCCTCTCTATATAAAATAGATAAGACCTGAAAACAGATAAAATCCTATGGTTGTCAACAGTTCAAATTTATCTACCCTGGCTATGGAGTTGAAAAAAAGTAGAAACAGAAGGTATACTACCGCTGATAAGTGGCAAACCGACGTAAGGACCGAAGCCGGAGTAATCAGAAGTACTATGGATATCAACAATATTAAAAAATAGAAGAAATAACCGATGACATTGACCGCTTTAACCGCTCTCTTCGCTCTGTCAATATCCTTTTCAAGCAATAACTTGACAGGAAAGTAATATAGACCCATAAATGCGGCGACAGCAATGTACAGATACTCATTAATTATTGTCTTTCTCGCGAGTATCACCAGAACACAGGCAGCAAAGGGCAACACAAACGTAAACTTTGGGCTAAGGTCTTTCATCTTGTTTCTCTCATTCGTTCAACGTATCGCGAATTTAATGTAATTATCGGTAACGCTGAATAAGAGGGTGGATATATGTTTTCGTTTCTTTCACCGGGGGATGTTTTTTTTTCGGGAAAATATATTCGCGACACAGGTGTGGGACAAACCGTTGAGGCGTAATTTATAACAGCAACTTACAGTTTTTGAAGGCATTGGCTTTCAATTGCCTTCCCTTATAGCCTTAAATTCACTTTTGTCGCTCCATTTGGGAAAATAATCTTCGTTTGACAACCTGTATCCCAGTTGGAAGAAAAGCTGGGCATCAAATTGTATCCCGCTTATATCCATTGTTTCCCGGTCGTATTCATCCGACGGTTGATGGTACATATAGGTATCATAATACTCATTCAGTTCCCTGATCTTTTCGATACTTAGCTCCATTCCCTCATAGGAACCCTTAGCATAAAGCGCCGGAATTCCTATTTTAGCGAAATTGAAATGGTCGGCCCGATAAAAATAGCCATTTTCAGGGTGTAGGTCCGGAAGAATATAACGTCCCATTTTCTCGGCTTCAGTTTTGGCGTATTGATCCAATTCCGATT
>DUOU01000193.1 GCA_012838685.1 Bacteroidota bacterium
ATCTTCCTCTCCCTCCACCACTGCCTTGATCCGGGAAAGAACAATCCTATATCTATTCGATTTGTTGTTAGACCGACTCACAGTTTACAAACAATTACTTCCGTATATGGTTTTTTCTCGATTTCTCGTACTGACCTTTCATCATCTCGAAAACATCCAAAGCCAGTTTATCATGATCTGTAGTTCCAAAATCCGATGGTAAGATAGGGTCAAGTACTTTCAAATATATTATCTGTCCGTCACCGAGCTGTCTCCCTTTTTTGGGCAAAATTTCACCGGTTCCATCAATCAGTATCGGCAATATAGCTACATTGTTGTCAATAGCCAACTTAAAGGCTCCTCTCTTGAAGGTATGGATTTTACGGTCAAGAGATCGCGTACCTTCGGGAAACATCATTATGGAGATTCCCCTCTTCAGAAATTCATTCGCTTTATCATAAAAAAGATTCCTGCTGACAGGGTTGCTCCTGTCAATCACTATATAGTCAGCCATCCTCAAATACCAACCTAAAACGGGAACTTTGAGGTTTTCAATCTTGGATACCCATTTAAGCCTTAAAAAAAGGGTGTTTACCGCCAGAATATCGAGAATTGACTGATGATTTGAGATAATTATGTAGGTCCTCTTTTTATCTATTTTTTCTTTGCCTTCGATTTTTATTTTCCACAATGGAATCAGATGGACAATAAGAAATGAATTCAGGTTTATCATTGTATGGATCACCCTCCTCTCCTTATCGAACGGAAGCGAAATCAACCATAATACAAAGGAAAAAGGGAACATTAATCCCACTAAAATTATTCCAATGGACCAACCTATAAAAGACTTGATTGACAACACTTTCAAATAAAAATAGTAAATAAAATATCAAGACATACCGCTCTTTGGGATTTTTGGCCACAATCCCGATTTAACCGGTTTATATGATCTTAATTTAACCATTATTCCGTGAAAAACGGTTGAGGGTGTACAGATAAAGTTTATAAACCGAATAACCTATAACGACTCCCAACAGGGAACCGCAAATAACATCGCCCGGATAGTGAACCCCAAGGTAAACGCGACTATAACATATAATCGTAGCCCATATAATCATTGCCGTGGTATACCACCTTTTTTTTATCAAAAGTGAGGTGAAAACTGTAAGATTGAAAGTGTTGGCCGCATGGGAAGAGACGAATCCATATTGTCCGCCGCACCTTCCGTTAACCAAATGGACAAGCCCATCCAGAAGAGGTTCATGGCATGGCCGAAGCCTACAGAAAAGATTTTTAAAAAGATGGACGGAAATCTGGTCCGACAAAGTTATCGCCAAAGCGATAAAAACAACTATCAGCCATATTTTCCGTCTATACTCTCTTGCCAGATATAATAAGATGGCCAGATACAGGGGAGCCCAAATAAGTTTACCGCTGAAAGCCCACATTATATTATCCCACAGGGGGGAGTTCCAACCGTTGATTAGCAAAAAAAGAGCCTGGTCAAAACGTTCGAGCATAACTGACAGATTAGAGTTAGATTCAGTAGTCTACAATGGAAAGTTCTTTCCAGAGCATATCCTTCAATTTTGAAAGCCCCTCTCCGGTTATTGAAGAGATAAAAACCCTTGAAACTTCCGGGAGGTTTTTCCTGATACCCTCTTTCAACTCCTCATCGATAAGATCGGACTTGGATATCGCCAATACCCGTCTTTTCTCGAGAAGTTCCGGATTGTACATGGTCAGTTCGTTCAGAAGTACTCCGTACTCTTTCTTAACGTCATCGCAATCGGCCGGGATGACAAACAGCAGGATAGAGTTTCTTTCAATATGTCGAAGAAACCTTATCCCCAAACCTTTGCCTTCATGCGCCCCTTCAATTATACCCGGTATGTCCGCCATCACAAAGGACTTGTCTTCGCGGTAGGCTACAATGCCAAGATTTGGTTCCAAGGTTGTGAAGGGATAGTCCGCTATCTTAGGTTTTGCGGCGGTTATAGCGGAAAGCAATGTTGATTTTCCGGCATTCGGGAAACCTACAAGTCCAACATCCGCCAGAATTTTAAGTTCAAAAATGTACCACCCTTCGATACCCGGTTCTCCCGGTTGGGCAAATCTGGGAGCCTGGAGGGTCGAAGATTTGAAATGAACGTTTCCCAAACCACCTCTACCTCCTTTTGCCAGTATCTTTTCCTCTCCGTTTGAGACGATCTCCAACAGCAGCTCTCCTGTCTCCGGATCTTTGACAATTGTGCCCAAAGGGACATCAATAAAGATATCCTTGCCATTGGCCCCGGTAGATTGCTGTCTTCCCCCGGAACCTCCGTGACCCGCAAAGACATGGCGCTTATATTTAAGATGAAGCAGCGTCCACATCTGGTCGTTGCCCCTGAGGATAATATGCCCACCCCTTCCTCCGTCACCGCCATCCGGACCGCCTTTAGGCTCAAACTTTTCCCTGCGAAAATGTTTTGAGCCGGCTCCTCCATTACCGGAACGACAGAATATCTTCACATAATCGACAAAATTGGAAGCCATCCGGATTTTTAATTAAAGAGTTATTGAGGTACAACAAATAAAAGAAGGCGGAAAAGATGGTGTTAACTTTTCACTGCTTTTATTTGACATCAAATTACAATACCTCTTCAACAATTACTGAAAGTCGGTCAAATATATCATCAATGGAACCTACTCCGTTTACAGGTTTATAGATGCCCTTATTCCGACAGTAGTCTATTATAGGTTCCGTCTTTTCTTTATAAACATCTATACGGTTCTCGATAACTGCCGGATCTTTATCGTCAGCTCTTCCCGACACCTCGGCCCTCGCGATAAGTCTTTTGACCAACTCATCATGATCAACATCCAGAACCAGCATTGTGTCAATTTTCATTCCCCTCTTGTTCAACATCTTCTCAAGGGCAACAGTCTGAGCTACAGTACGTGGAAACCCGTCAAACAAAAATCCGGCGGTATTTTTAGCTGAATCTACCTTGTTGGCTATCATCTCCACAACAACCTCGTCGGGTACCAATTCTCCTTTTGACATTATAGAACTCACCTTCTTGCCCAATTCCGTGCCCGATGCTATTTCGGCGCGAAGCATATCACCGGTTGAAAGATGGGTAAGATTGAATTTCTCGGCTAAACGAACCGATTGTGTACCCTTGCCGGATCCCGGAGGACCAAAAATCAAAAAATTTACCATAACAAATTATTTTATATTAATGTATATATCGCGGGCAGGTTGCGTCCATATCCGTTATAATCGAGACCGTGCCCCACTACAAAATTATTGTCAATCTCAAAGCCCACATAATCAGGTTTAACAGTATCCTTGTATTGAAAAGAATCCGGTTTATACAACAATGTCGCTATTCTTACCTTTCCCGCCTTTCGTTTTCGCAACTCGTCTATTATCATGTTGAGTGTATGTCCCGTATCGGCAACATCTTCAATAACAACAATCTCCTTGCCTGTTATATCTTCATTCAAACCTATCAGTTCCCTGACGGTGCCCGTGGTTCTTGTTCCTTGATAAGAGGCTAATTTGACGAAAGATATGCGCGACAAGATATCAATTCGTTTATATAATTCGGCCGCGAAAAGAAACGCGCCGTCCAATATTCCAAGAAAGATTGCCTCTTTTCCGGAGTAATCATTGTTTATCATAACGGCCAACTCCCCTATTCTTTTGGTAACAATACTCTCGGGAATCATCTCCCTAAAATTCTTATCCAAAATCTTTATCTCTTTCATAGCGCTGGAAATAAGCCGATTACTTTTATTGCCCACAAAAATCAAATCATCATAAGGGCAAGCTCAGCAACATTGCGAAAATATAAAAATAATCTTACTTTTGGGATTCCTATACAATATAAAAATGGTTCCACAAGTAAGCATAATAATGGGGAGCACATCTGATCTCCCCATAATGGAGAAGGCCGCGCAACTACTCAATGATCTGAAAATTCCCTTCGAGATGCACGCTCTCTCCGCCCACCGGACTCCCGAAGAGGTCGAAAAATTTGCCAAAGATGCTGCCCCCAGGGGAATAAAGGTGATAATCGCCGCCGCCGGTATGGCCGCGCACCTTCCCGGTGTTATAGCGGCATTGACACCACTACCGGTTATTGGTGTCCCAATAAAGGCATCCCTGGAGGGACTTGATTCGGTTCTCTCTATTTTGCAAATGCCTCCCGGAATACCTGTGGCCACTGTTGGTATCAATGCCGCTCAAAATGCCGGTATTCTGGCCGCACAAATCATCGGTACCGATGATTCGGCCGTTATGGAACAAGTTGTCGCGTTCAAGGAGAATCTAAAAAAGAAAATTATCGCCGCCAACGAGGATCTAAAAAAAGTGGAATATCCTTATAAGACAAACTGATCTGTTTTATAAATATTTTTCTTACATTTACAACTATAATTGATACCTAATAGTGTCGCTGCGAAGGATATCTGTCACGACCGTAATATTTCTGTTCGCTCTGCCACTTATGGCCGGTAATCCGTACCGGTTAAGATATGGAGCCGCGGAAACTGGCATGGGAACGGTAACTCTGACTAACCCCCACTTCACGGGATTTTTTCAGAACCAGGCTCTTTTGGCTTACAACAATTCCCTGGGGTTGGGGGTAAACTATGAGAGCAGATTTAATCTAAAAGAACTCTCTTTCGCCTCATTCGGATGTATAGTGCCGTTCAGTGGCGGATCACTGGGAGCGGTCTACTCCCAATATGGGACAACCGATTTAAGAAGGATATTCGGTGGAATAGCTATTGGACTTGAACTTGGGGAGAGAGTCGCGGGCGGTGTTCAAATAGACTATATAGGGGAAAATGTTTACGATGGGTACAACGATACGCACGCGGTAACCTTTGAGATTGGAACCGCCATAAAGTTGAACGAAAAGACCATATTTGGCGCCAATATATTCAACCCTCTTCCCCAACAATTGCGGAATAGTTACCTGCCATCATCCATAAGTTTGGGAGTAGGTTCATATATTTCCGATAAGGTATTTATGGCCGCTGAATCGCTTCTTACAACCGGAGAAAGAATAGTTGTGAAAACAGGTTTCCAGTTTGAGGTGGTCAGAAATCTCCTTCTGCGCGGCGGTTATACAACAGAGAACAACTCCTTCTGCTTTGGAGTTGGCTATAGACTGAAGCCGGTTAAAATCGACTTTTCCTTCCTTGCCCACGAGAGTCTGGGCAGATCATCTTCCATATCCCTTCTCTTTTTATTCAATTGATACGATGGGGAGGTACTGTAAATATCTGACCCGGCTTGTTCACTTCACAATACTGATGTTGTTAGCGGTACCGACATATGCCCAAACAGGCAATGAGTTCCCCGAAATTACCACCGAAATTGCCGAGGAGCTTGCAATGCGGATGGAGGAGGATGGAGCGACGACATTGATGCTGGAGTCGTTGCAAGAGCTTATTGACGACCCTGTAATGATCAATTCCGGAGATGAGGAGGAGTTGAGCCGACTCTTCTTTCTTACAGATTACCAGGTAAAATCATTGATCAATTATACCAACACCACGGGAGAAATAATATCACATTATGAAATAGCTTCCATACCGGGATTCGACAGAACAATCGCTGAGATGATGATCCCGTGCGTGACCCTGGAGAGAGGTGTCAACAATGAACAAAAAAAGAGGCGGCGCGCCGAAATTCTGACCAATATTGTTTTCAAGCCGGGAGAGAGGGACAGCTCACTGCTGGGATCGAATATCAAAGAGCTGACAAAAATAAAGGTCGTCGCCAATAAAATCGAGACCGGAACGACAATTGAAAAGGATGCCGGGGAGAGTTTCGTTCCTAAGGGCAAATTTCGACCCGATTTTTTCTCCGGATACATATCATATACCGGAACCGGAATCATAAAAAGAGTGATTATTGGCGATTATTCCGCTAAATTCGGACAGGGTTGCAATATTAACACCAACTTTTCCACCTCTTTGTCCACATCATCGTCAAACATGATTTCCGGAAAAAACGAGATAAAACCGTACAGGTCGACCGATGAAAATAGTTTTTTCAGGGGGGTGGCGACCCAAATTTCGGCCAAAAACATCTCCGCTACACTGCTTTTTTCCCGCAACAATATCGATGCGACTGTAACTACGGACAAAGAGACCGGCAAACGGTACGTCAGCAGTCTGTATACAAGCGGAACACACGACAGTTGGACATCGCTTCACAAAAAAGATATTCTCGTAAAAACTGTAATAGGGGCCAACCTGGAATTCAATATCAGGTCGTTCAAAATAGGCGCTACCTGGTCGGGCACAGATTTTTCGATCCCATTTGCCGACCGTAGCGGGAATATGATAAACCGATTTGATTTTTCGGGAGAAAGATTGTCGGTTTATTCTATTCATTATAAAGCTACAATGGGCAGTATAATGGCTTTTGGCGAGATCTCTTCAAACGATTTCGACAATTTCGCCCTGGTACAGGGGGCGACAATCAGGGCAGCCGACAGGTTGTCGCTGAACATTCTTTACAGAAACTACGAACCTGCCTTCACCACTTTCAACGG
>DUOU01000315.1 GCA_012838685.1 Bacteroidota bacterium
GCTGGAATTCGTCTTTAACAACCGTAATGCATATATGGTCCACGCAATTTGTTTGCTCAGAATACACCCAAGAAAGCATGCTGGCGCCGGGGACAACGCCCTCTACATAGAGATTCGTGCCGTTGAAACCATGGAACGGAGTGACGAATTGCGTCAAGGCGGTTCCGCCGGACGGGGCCGTATAGATGTTCACAGCGGAAGAATCCCAACCCAAAATCAGATTGCCCGGCGAGCCGTATGGACCGCATGCCTCCAGGGTGAGCATGGTGCGGGGGGCGTTGGAAGAACGGAGAGGGGGTCTCCTCCCACTCGAAAGACAGAAGACAAGAAAGCTCGCCATGCCTCAGATGAAAACCTGCTTCAGGCCAAAGTCCGAGCAATACCGTGCGTTATCTGCAGAAGGAACATAAGCTAGCAAGTGGCAAGCTCGAACACCGCGCGCATGGAACCTGTGCATCCGAAAACCAGAGCGAAAATATCCGTAATCTACTGAGGTGGATTGACATAGTACAAAACAGACCGAGGCACAGAGGTTGTTGTAACTTGCGAGATGGAGCCGTCAGTAGCAAATTCATAACATTTTCCAATAAAAGAATTGTTGCTTACATTCATGAAAATGCTGACCTCTGTGTTCGTGTGGAACTTCATGTAGATACCGTCCATATTCCCTGCGTGGTACTCTGAATAAAAGCGAACCGTGCCAGCTGGGAAAAACCAATAATCTGTGCCCGTATCCTCGTCATCCCGGCAGACGACACGAATAACATTCGTCGTGTCATCCAACGAATACGAAAAAACACCTTGCGTCCCCGTGCCGCAAACATCCTGCGCAGTGATTTGCAGGAGAGTACCATTCGTCTGAGTGGATACCACGGTAAAGTTTGATACAACACCCGCTGCAGGCATCGCCAAGGAAGAAGCGTTCGTCAAAACCATGCTTCTGATTCCCGGGATGTCGTCAAGGTCAGCTGCCACGCTCACGACACGTGTGCAGGCCAAGACAGACATCATCGTGAGCAAAGTGCGAAATACAAATAATTTTTTCATAATCACCTCTTACCAATTTAACAATTTAGGGCAAAGCACGAAGATCCTCTCCCAAATCCCCGGGATTGGAGCCTCCCCCACCAATCCAACTCCCCGAAGTATCCGGAACCCTAACACCTGCCGCAGCGCCTGCTTGGATACCGGCATCTGTACAGTTGTGAGTATTCAAGTTGTAGGTGCCAGGAGCATCATGGAGTCCCTTGCAATAGCTCAAACCTCCAATGAGCTGCTTTGGCGTAATGTACCATGTGTAAGCGACTTCAGCGGCCCCGACATGTCCTGTGTCGGGCATAACAAACAAGCCTGGCGCCGTAGGACTGAACGGCGATACGCCTGATGAAGGATAGTATCCAATATACTGGTTCAGATAAGACTGATAGGCAGATGGCAACACTGAGGGATGTGAACCATGAAAGCACCAAAATGTATGGCCAACATCAGGCGGCCAAGGAGGTGTTTCAAAAGTATCACGGTCACCTCCGGTTCCGGGCTGATCTGCGAAAATTTGAAAAGCGTTTGAGGTGACAGTCAATACAATCTGGTCATCACAAATGGTTGCACTATTCTCATAGACAAGCCTCAGGCCCACATCACGAGGAGAAACGCCACTGATCTGAACACCCTCTACATAGAGCATGGCCGGAATTGTGTCGGTCCCAATCGTCCACACCTTTGGCAGGGACACTTCGGTGCCCTTCGTGACCGCTTCCCATACCTTGATTTTATTGCCACCTGATATTGCTTCTAGCGTGAGCATACCGCTACTAAGTGTAGGCGGGTCGCGTGTCAAGGTAATGGGTTCAAGGTCATTCTCCCCGATAACTGACCCCGTATCGTCTTTGTCTGCCGTACCATTGCCGTTATCATCGTCCAGATTCAGCCCCACAACTCCACCATCAGATTCTTCGGTAGATTCATCCGCATCGGAAATTAAAGCGTCAAAGTTAGTGTCGATATCCAAGTCTATTTTAATGACACTCACCTGAATGTTGTCGGTGCAGTTGGGCTGTCCAGAGTAGCTCCAGCTCAGGGTGGTTACACCGGGGGCAATGCCCTCGACGTAGAGAACCGCGGGGGTAAAGTTTGGATATGGCTGGATATATTTTGTAAGGGGTGTGCCACCGGTAGGGGTGGTATAGATACGCAGAAATTCAGGGTTCCAAGTGAGCGTCAAATTGCCCGGCGAGCCGTATGGGCCGCAAGCTTCCAGCGCAAGCATAGTGCGGGGGGCGTTGGTGTGGACGGTGCGGTCGGCGATAAATCCGCCGGGGGATTCTTCATCGGCTTCGGCCACGCCCGCAAGGGTGGCGTTCACGCCGAAGATTTGAAGGGGAATATTCGTCACACAGTCGGAGAGGCCGACAACGGAAAATGATGCCTCGCCCACTCCACAGCCGTCGCCTTCGAGATAGATGGTCTGAGGCAGTTGGGCATTGGTAAA
>DUOU01000194.1 GCA_012838685.1 Bacteroidota bacterium
AAAAATTATGGTTGATTAATAATTAAATCATTAGATAAAGCTAAATTAATAAGTGATAAAATATGATAAAATTATATTAAATAAAGCTACATATATATCTTCCGTGGAGCTGACCGGATTTCCGTACCATGCTCTGGATACATATCTACCCAGGCTTGTAAGAGCGGGACAAAGGGTCGCTATCTGCGAACAACTGGAGGATCCCAAACTGACAAAAAAAATTGTCAAAAGGGGCATAGTTGAGTTGGTTACCCCGGGCGTATCATTGAACGATAACGTACTTGACAACAAGGAGAATAATTTTCTTGCCGCGGTACATATAGATAAAAATATCGCGGGTGTCTCTTTGCTCGATATCTCCACGGGAGAGTTTCTGGTTGCTGAAGGTACCGTTGAGTATGTCGACCAGATTTTGAGCAATTTTAAACCCAAAGAGGTTCTTTTTGAAAGCGGTAAGAGAGAGATTTTCAGGGAGAGTTTCGGGCACAAGTTGTATACCAATAAGTTAGACGATTGGGTTTTCACTCCTGAAGCGGCAAATGACAGATTGTTGAAACAGTTCGAGACCAAATCCCTGAAGGGTTTCGGGATCCAGAATATGGAGCGTGGCATAATCGCTGCCGGGGCTATCCTTTATTATCTCGACATTACCAGGCATGATCAACTTGGCCATATAACCAATCTTTCCAGGATAGAGGGCGATAAATATGTCTGGATAGATAAGTTTACCATTAGAAATCTTGAACTTTTTTCTTCGCCCCATGAAGGAGCGACTACATTTCTGGATGTTGTGGACCACACGGTTACCCCTATGGGCAGCAGGATGCTGAAAAGGTGGATATCCCTGCCTTTGAAGGATGTTGAAGAGATTGACAACCGGCTCGATGTGGTGGACTTTTTGTATAAAGAGGCCGAAATTAGGTCCAAAATGACGAAATATCTGAAGCAGATAGGCGATCTTGAAAGGCTCATTTCAAAAGTCGCTACCGGTAGGATAAATCCAAGGGAAGTTGTTCAGCTCAAAAGGGCGCTTATGGCGATAGATCCATTGTTGAAAATATCCCGGGAGAGCGGAAATAGGGCGTTAATGTCGCTGGGAGAGGGACTTGACCCATGCCGTCAACTCTCTTCGAAAATAGAGCTTGAAATAAATGATGATCCCCCAATACAGATCGTTAAGGGAAATGTTATCGCTGAAGGGGTATCCGACGAACTTGACGAACTGAGAAAAATATTGTACCATGGCAAGGAGTACCTCGCCGATCTGCAGGAGAGAGAAAGCCTGCGCACAGCCATTCCGTCACTAAAGGTAGGTTTTAACAACGTGTTTGGATATTATATCGAGGTAAGGAACACGCATAAGAATAAAGTACCGCCGGAGTGGATAAGGAAACAGACGCTTGTAAGCGCTGAAAGGTATATAACCGAGGAATTAAAGGAGTACGAAAATAAGATACTGGGAGCCGAAGAGAAGATTTTAACGCTGGAGTCCAAACTCTTCGCGGAAATAGTTGGTTTTATCCTTGGATACATAACTCCCATGCAGACAAATTGTTCGATTTTGTCGCAGTTGGATTGCCTTTTGTCGTTTGCCGGGATATCAGTGGATTTTGGTTATAACAGACCCGTCATAAACGATTCAAAAAAACTTGTAATTGAGGAGGGAAGGCATCCGGTTATCGAGAGACGGATGGAAAACGGGGAATGTTATGTGCCTAACGACATTGAAATGGCCAATGACGACCAGCAGATAATCATCCTTACCGGGCCAAATATGTCCGGTAAATCGGCCCTGCTCCGACAAACAGCGTTAATAGTACTTATGGCTCAGATTGGTTGCTTCGTACCGGCAAAATCGGCCTCGATAGGGATAGTGGATAAACTGTTTACCAGGGTGGGGGCATCGGATAATATCTCACTGGGAGAATCAACATTTATGGTTGAGATGAACGAAACGGCCAGCATACTCAACAATTTGTCCGACAGAAGCCTTCTGCTACTTGATGAGATAGGAAGGGGAACAAGTACATATGACGGTATTTCCATAGCGTGGGCAATGGTAGAATATCTTCACGAAAGCAAAAATAGGCCCAAAACGATATTCGCCACCCATTATCATGAACTCAATGAGATGGAGAACTCTTTCAAAAGAGTCAGAAATTATAATATATCTATCATGGAGTCAAACAATAAGATTGTTTTTCTCAGAAAGTTGAAAAGGGGTGGAAGTGAGCACAGTTTTGGTATTCATGTGGCCCGGATGGCGGGAATGCCCAAAAGTGTGGTTGCCAGGGCAGATGAGATATTGAAAAAGATGGAAGAGGGGAGGGACAAAGGTGAATTGGCCAAGCCTGTCGCTGAGATTGCCGGAGAGAGGGAAGGGCTTCAACTCAGTATATTCCAACTCGATGATCCGGTTTTAAAGCAGATAAGGGATGAGATACTGGATTTGGATATTGATAATCTTACCCCGATGGAGGCGCTCAACAAACTTTACAGTATAAGGAAATTTCTTAAATAATGTTCCCGGAGATATTGAATGCGGATTCGTAGATTCAACTTACCAACACAATATCTTAAATCTCTTTCTGTGTATGGCAACTTACAAACAGGATAGAACCTACTTGATCATATCCGGATAAAATATCACTGTTTCTTTTTAGGGCCTCGGCGCTGAAACCGATCATTGTAAGGGCCGCTTTGCCGGATTTCTCGTTTATTATGCTTCTGAAATTTTGATCAGTGTCAACTACAATGATTTCTATGTTTTTTTCGGTGATGGGCAGTCTGCCCGTTTGTACCAGTTCACTCAGTTTATTGCGGGTCTCCTCGTACTCTCTCTGGTGACATATCTCAAATATCCTTATCGGGGCCCTTCTCCAGTCGGGATGGCCGGAGATAATAAAGCTTAGCATAATAAGAAGGCTGGCATTTTCTGTCTCGGAAAAGTCTATCCAGATGTGGATTCCATTCCTAAAAATCATCTCTTTTGAGCTGGAGGCAAGGAGACAAATATCAAAAGCACCGGCTTTGATCAAACCAATATTATCAATTATTTCGGGCAGATCCTTTGGATTCTCTTTATCGTATTCAAAAACCACCATATTGTTTTCCATTCCGGATATGCCCGGGACCTGGATTGCCTGCACAATCGCGGAGGTATATGAGGGTGAAATAATAGTGTCGACAAACAGGTGGTTTTGTGTGGTGTCGTACATATCGATTAACTTGGCCAGCTCCTCTTCGGCTTGCTTATGAGTGGCCTTTGAATAGTATCCGTCTATCCTGTGAAGATATGTGCCAAAACCGTACTTATAGGAGACCCAGTTCAAAAGTTGGAAAGCTTTTGATCTGACAAATGAGTCTTTTGAGATACAGATGGCGCTGGGCCGCCACTCTTTCTGTTTGACCTTGCTTCCGGATCGTTGCAGATATACCTGAATATTCCTGTTTACCTGGAACAGGGCATTGGCGAAAAGCGACTCCAGGCCAAGGCGATCCTTATGGATAATATTTATTAAGAGATAAAGTCCGATCATCACGATAACGGCGACGAAAGCGAATTTCGTGTCAATTTTGAACATCACCCAAACTGATAGAACAAATCCAAGCAGGGAGATGTACCACTTTGATCTGAATGAGGGGCGGTAGGAGGGTGAAGAGCCAAAATGGTTCAGGAATGAAATCAGGCAAAGGGAGCCATAAGAGACCATAAAAAACATTGATATAATTTTCGCCACGGCATCAATGCTACCCATAAGAATGAAAGCCAAAGCGATAACAACAGTTACAATAGAGGCGTTAATAGGTTCATTATCAGACTTTCTACTATAAGATAACCAGTTGTTTATTTTTTTGGAGGGAAATAATCCATCCAGGGCCAGCGCCTGCAGTGTCCGGGGAGCCACCATTAATGAGCCCAATGCGGAAGATGATGTTGATGCGGCCAAGCCGATCGGAATTATTATTGCGCCACCTATGGCTATATTTTTCATTATAAGCTGATTGCCTTCAGCCAGCATCTCCTCGGGACTGACCGTAACCGCCAACTTATAGGCTACCAGTATATAAATTATCATTCCTATTAAAGTGGCTGACAGTGTTCCCAGCGGAATAGATTTTGAAGGGTTTTTCAGGTCGCCCGATAGTCCCACACCGGCCGTTATTCCCGCAAAGGCCGGAAAACAGATGCCTAAAACTATGAAAAACTGATCCATATTTCTTATATCCCCAATCGGTATTCTTCCTCCCTGAATTTCACCGAAATCAGTCTTTCCCAAAAAGAACATCAACAGTGAAACCGCGAGAATGAGATTAACCAGGAACAAGGTTTTTACCCCTCCACCAGCGCCTTTTTTCAGTACAATAACAGATATAAGTATCATTACCGGGATACTGATTACCTGTCGCGGAAGCACCCTTCCTCCAAAAGCATTGCTATAGGCATCGAACACAAACTCAAATGTCTCTGTGAACCCGATTACATAAAAAGCCACACTGATCGCTTGTGATAAAAAGAGAGCTATTCCAATAGTGGCGCCGATATTGAATCCAAAAGAACGGGAGATTATGAAATATTCTCCTCCCCCCTCAACCCTTTTGTTCGTTGCCAGTTCAGATATTGCCAGTGCTGTAGGGATGGCAAGCGAATGGCCCAATAAAATAATCAGTATGACTCCCCAAAATCCAAGAGTTCCTACCGCATATCCGAATCTCAGAAAAAGTATGGCTCCAAGGATTGTGGAAATCGCGGTAAGAAAAACGGGAGCTGTCCCAAATTTTTTATTGTTGCCAATCTCTGTTGCCATATAATTTTTGTTATCCCACAAACAGCCCCAAAATTACAAAAATTGTAGATTAAAATACTTTTTCTTGGTAAAACGATAAACCTTGCCCCTAATTTTTAACGGAAAAAACTCTTCAAATGTCGCTTTAGTGGACGATAAAAAACCTCAATGATAAATTTGCGGAGATTGGGTAATTAAAGTGGAATATGGATTATAGATATCTGAATTTTTATACTTTCTTTTTATTAACAAAAAAAGAGTGTCTCAACTTTTGAGACACCCTCTTCAATCTGAACTTAGGAGTTATAAAGTCGGTTTATCCTCTTACAATCTCCTCTTTGTCTTTGTCCCAGTACATGGTTCTTCCTTCAAGGTAGGCTCTTGTTCCCATATGGGCGGTTATTGACTCTTCAAATGCGCTGTCGATGGCATTTGAAGGAG
>DUOU01000195.1 GCA_012838685.1 Bacteroidota bacterium
GAAGGGACACTTTACAGGTTCGCTGACCAACAGATGAGCAACAACGCTTTCGCCACTTTCGTAAAAAACAGGGGACCGGTGATCAAGACAGATGAGCCCGACCTTTTTGTAGATGCAATGATAAAAGCCAGCACCGATGAAAGGATATTGATGTACGAGGATAGCAGACTTGAAGAAAAATATCCGGAGATAACCGACCTTGTCAATGACTTCAGCGACGATATCCTAGCCTTCGAGATATCCGAACTGAAGATGTGGGGCCAAAGAGAGAGCGACACAACCGGACTGGAAGAGTTCTATGAGGCTAACAAAAACGACTATTTGTCAGCTCAGTCGATCAATGCGAAAATATACACCTATCTGGTAAGGGGGGGCGACAAGGCCCTGTCAAAGGCATACAACAAATATTCCAGAAAAGCTGATGGAGACAAATTGATGGGGAATAAACTGAACAGCAAAAACGATACACTGCTTATAATAGAACAGGGAACATGGGAGTTGGCCGACAAACCGGAATTGGGAGGAATAAACTGGGAAAGGGGTACAAAGAAAACAACAATAAACGGTTATCCCTCAATAGTCAGGATAACCGAGGTCAACCGGCCCAGGCCTCTCCCCTTTGCCGATGTCAGGGAGTTGATACTGGAAAGGTTCATCCAAACCATTGGAAACAGATGGGTAGAGCAATTAAAGGCCGATTATCCCGTTAAGGTAGATAATTCGGTGTTGGAAAATATAAAGAACGAACTTAGATGAAGAGGTTACTCTTTTTGATATTAGTGATCATAATGGCTGCCGGCTGTTCCAATATGAACCATCAGGCGGGAAGGGTTCCCGTGGCCAAAGCGGGCAACACAATATTGTACGCCGACGAGATACCGATGCTTACCTATGCGGGGATAGCCGAAGCGGACAGTGTTGCCCTCTACCAAAATTATATAAACAGATGGGCAAAAAGAGAGTTGCTATTCCAAAAAGCGAATGAAAACCTTGGATACGAGATCCGGAGGGAAATCGAGAAGCAGGTGAACGAAACAAGGTCGAATCTGGTTATCTACCAATATCAGCGGCAGATGATGGAGGAGAAAATGGACACGATAGTGACCGAAAGCCAGTTGGAGAGCTATTACAACCAAAACCAGGAGACCTTTCTATTGAGATCTACCATAGTCAAGGCGATGTTTATCAAACTTCCGGCAAATATTGAAGTGGCGACACAGATAAGGAACCTGGCCAGGGAAGACGACCCGGACAAAGTTGCCGAACTGGAATCGCTCTGCTACGGCTATGCGGTCAAATACGACGATTTCAACGAGGATTGGATCACGTTTGACAGGCTGGCGGTGGAGTTGCCCCTGAAGTTGGCCGATGAGGGTTCCTTTTTGAGGAGAACCCCATTTTATGAGGCAACCGACTCCCTTTATTCCTATTTCGTCAAATTCAGGGATTACAGGTTAAGCTCAACCGTGGCGCCATACGAATATGTAAAAAACGATATTGAACTGATTTTGCTCAACAATAGGCGTGTAAATTATATACAGTCGCTTGAAAACGATATCTATGAGGATGCCGTTTCAAAGAACAACTATATTATATATTAATTTCAAAAAAATGAGAATAAAAAAATTGATCCTTCCAATGCTTATGTTGATACTGTTGCCGGAGGGATTTCTTAGATCGCAGGTGTTGGTGGAATCTACCGCTGCCATTGTGGGACAGGAGATGGTGTTGCTTTCCAGTATAGAGGACAGGGTTTACCA
>DUOU01000196.1 GCA_012838685.1 Bacteroidota bacterium
ACGCGGATGTGCTGCTCGACGCGGCGATAGCAACCAACGCTTCCGACGTCTCCGACCTACAGGACGAGGTGGACAGGATAGAAACAGGGGCGGGACTCGATGCTAACGGCAACTACGTCGCGAACGCCGGAACAAACTACATCGGAGCGGCAACGAGCCTGAACAACGCCGACGTCATCCTGGACGCGCGGGCAAAAACCAACGCCGATAACCTGGCGACGGAAACGGCCAACAGGACAAGCGCTGATGCAACAATCCAGGCGGAACTGGACGCGACACAGACAGGAGCGGGACTGGGCACCGACGGAACATACGTGGCCAACTCCGGAACTAACTACATTGACGCCGCGGCGAGCCTCGCCGGAGCGGATCTGCTCCTCGACGCCGCGATAGCCTCCAACGCCACGAACGTTTCAAACCTCCAAACATTAACAGGAATAGCAACGGGAAATACTGATCTTGGTACGTTTACAGGAACAATAATACCGAATAACAGTACAATAAAATCGGCGCTCCAGGCCTTAGAAACGGACTTAGATACCCAAACCGATGATCAAACCGCTGCAGAGGTGCCATTTACCTCTACCGGTAACCTATCCTCAACAAATGTACAAAATGCGTTGGAGGAACTTGATCTGGAAAAACTGGCGTTAGCCGGTGGAACAATGTCAGGCCCCATAGATATGGGAACAAACAATATCACCAATGGGGGCTCCATTTCTGGTACAACATTGACCGACGGTACCTTAACAATTACTGGTGGCGCGATCAGCGGCGCAACTTCAATTGCGGCCACAAGTTTAACTACCTCGGGAAATATAGCGGCTACGGGAACTGTTTCCGGATTAAATCTCTCCGGCACCAATAGCGGAGATGTAACTTTGGGTACTGCTAACGGACTTGGATTAATGGGACAACAATTAAGTCTTGCTTTAGTGACTACGACTACTCCCGGCGCAATGAGCGCCACAGATAAAACCAAGCTTGACGGAATTGAGTCGGGCGCGGAAGTTAACGTGAACGCCGACTGGAACGCAAGCAGCGGAGATGCGGAAATACTTAATAAACCAACAACTTTGGCCGGTTATGGAATTACTGACGCCATGAGTACTTCCCATGCAGCGAATGGAATATCATCCGCAAATATTACGGATTGGAATACAGCATACGGATGGGGAAATCATTCAACCGTTGGTTATCTGACAAGCTATACTGAAACTGATCCTGTTGTAAAAGCTATAAACGGTCTGGTCAAATCTGACGGAACAACAATATCTGCTGCCACCGCGGGAACTGATTATCTAACTCCTTCAGGAGATGGCTCCGCATTGACAGGGTTAACCGGAGGACAAATTACCGGCAATATTTCAGGAAATGCCGCAAACGTAACCGGAACTGTAGCTATCGCTAATGGCGGTACCGGCCAAACAACACAACAAGCGGCAATCAACGCATTGGTAAATAATGTTGTAACAGCTGGTTCATTCCTTAGGGGAGATGGTACAAATGTTAGTATGTCGACTATCCAGGCCTCAGATGTTCCGATACTTAACCAAAACACTACTGGCACGGCGGCAAACGTAACCGGAGTGGTTGCCGTGGCTCATGGTGGAACAGGAGTAACAACATTTGGCGGCACAAATTCAATCTTGTATACCACCGCCGCCAATAATCTGGGTTCAATCAACACCGCGAACAACGGTATTCTTGTAACCAACGGAACAGGGGTACCATCAATAGGGAACAGTGTTGGAGCGGCTTTGACTATGCCTTCAATAAACCTGTCGGCAACTTCCAACCAGGTGGTGATGCAAAGCGGGGGGGTCACAGGTACATTATCCTGGACACCCACAACAACAAATAAAACCATAACCTTCCCGGACGCATCGGGTGAAGTCGCGTTAAAGAGCGCTGGGGCAAGCTGGCTGGTTGACGGCAATTCGGGAACAGACGCATCCATCAATTTTATTGGCACCACTGATAACCAGGATGTAGTTTTAAAAGCGAATAATACTGAGCGCCTGAGAATTCAATCAACTTCAGGGGACATTAAAATTGGAGATGCGAATTCCGGTACCGTGAAGGCTACAAAAGAACTGGTAATGAGACAAGATGGTGATGATAACGGATCTTCAATATTGACATTAAGGAACAGATCCGATCAAAATGGCGCTATCCTTGAAACAACAAACACAACTCGCACATTAGTAGACTTTATATTTAAGACCTCTGATGGAGCTTCCGGTACTGTTCAGAGAAATATAAGGTTTGAAGAGAGAGCGGCGGCCCGCACCGGCGCTCCTTCGTTCCATATAGGTGGAGGTAGCGGTGCCACGGCCAATCCCGATAATCCCACATTATCGGTAGGAGATAATTATTCCGCATTTGGTCGACCGCTTTACATAAGCAATATAAGCAATACAGCCGGTACGCATTATGCCAATCCCACCGCCCTACTGCAGTTGGATGCGGGTACTGCCGCCGCTGGAACAGCTCCTCTTAAACTTACGGCGGGAACATTGTTATCAACCGCTGAAGCGGGTGCAATAGAATATGATGGTACCGTTTTCTATTCCACTCCCACAACTTCATCTAGAGGCATAAGTCCTTCTGAATTTTTTGTGGCGCTTACAGCCGATTATACGGGATCAAATAGCATTTTAGACCAAAAGGTATTCAATGTTCCAAACAACGGTGCCATTACCTTGGCGGGCTCAACAACATATATGTTCGAGGGTCAGTATTTCATTACATCTATTGGCGGCTACAGTACAAGTCTTCGAACATCTTTTGGAGGAGGCGCAAGCATCGCAAGTATATCCTATTCGACAACCGCAATAAAGGGCAGTGCGGCTACCTATCAAAATCCCACAATTTCTCATGTATCAACAACCATCGGCACTATCATTACACCAGCAAATTCATATAATGGTTATATCACTGTCATTATCAAGGGTATTGTCAGAACGGGCTCAAACGGAGGAACATTTATTCCGCAATTCGGTTTTACTGTTGCTCCCGGCGCGGCTCCCATAGTAAAAAAGAATAGTTACTTTAAAATTTACCCTATCGGCTCAAATACGGTAACCTCGGTAGGAAATTGGAACTAATAAACATAATTGAAGAATATGAAAAAAACACTTAATACAGTTGTCGCGCTATTTATTATGTCGGTTTCTCTACAGGCCCAACAAACCCAGGCAGTACAACCGGCACAGGCACAGGATCAGGCAGGGCTTTCAACCCAGACCGACTCCGCTCAATATATTCTTGGGGCTTATCTGGGTCTTTATATGAATGCCCAGGGTCTCTACGTAACCAACCCGGATCTGTTCCTTAAGGGGATGGATGACGCTCTGACCCATAAGGAGTTATTGGTGAGCGCCGATAGTATCAACATCTTCATGAACCAATATATAAATATTTCGGTGATGGAGAAAAACAGGGCGCTTGAGGAGGAGTTGTTCACAAGTCTCAGGTCAATGGATGGGGTTGGATCGCTTCCAACCGGGGTCTATTATATGGTGGCCAGGAACGGGACAGGAAGAAGACCCCTGGCAACAGATTCCGTCACGATAAACATTAGAGGATTTCTGCCGGAGGGGACAGTTTTTGAGGATACCTACGCTACAAACCGGCCGTTTACAACAACTCCCATAAACCTTATCCCGGGAATGAGAGACGCTATCCAAATAATGCCCGAAGGATCTTCATGGAGAATCTTTATTCCAAATTCGCAGGCCTATGGGGCAAATGGTATTCAAGGGATGATCCCGGCCTATTCGGCTTTGGTTTTTGATGTGGACCTGATTGAGGTAAAAGGTGAATAAACAGTGGTTTGATTGTGCATAATATCAAGTTGTCACCGATATGTGATTGAAGCGAAAAGCGAAACGAATTGAACAATGGAGTTAAACGAAAAAAACAAAAACATAACAATGAACAACAATAAAAAATATATGCGCGCAATAAAAACGATACCGATAATATTTCTCGCAACGTTGCTTGTCTCTTCGGAGATGTTCGGCCAATCCTCTTACCAAGGCAGAGTGTTGAACAATGCGACAGATTCCTCACAGTATGTTCTGGGGCTATATTTCGCCAGATATCTGGAGGCCAACAACCTTGAAATAACGGACAACAATCTGTTCAATATGGGGTTAAACGACGGAACAAAAGGATCCGCAACATTGATAGAATCCGATAGCATTACCTCGCTGATGACAAGCATGATATTTAATGCGACCAAAGAGGCGAACAGCAAAGCGGAAAAGGAGCTGTTCGACGGACTCAGGCTTCAGGGAATGGATATGACACCCGGCGGTGTCTTCTATACTGTTAGAAAAGTCGGTTCAGGGATAACTCCCGCATTAAATGACTCTGTAATCATCAATTATAAGGGATATCTGCCGAAAGGAACGCTGTTCCAGGATTCTTACGCGGCAAACACACCACTGAGAAGCACTCCCGAGGGGCTGATAGAGGGGATGAAAGAGGCTATCCAGTTAATGCCGGAAGGCTCCACCTGGAGAATGTACATACCTTCCGCATTTGCTTACGGTGAAACGGGAATAGCGGGACTTATTCCCATCTATTCAGCTGTAATATTTGACGTGGAACTGGTACAGGTAAAACCGGCGAGAAGGAGTAGAACCAACAGAAACAGGTAAAATTTGGAAGATATATCTGCCGACATAGAGCAGTAAAGAAAAAGAATTAATAATTATAAAAAACAACTCTCCTGAACGATTGTAAACAGAGAAAGCAGTATTAATGAAGATTAAAGCAACATATCCGTTTTCAATATCCAAGAACGGGAAGAGAAGCTGCCATACTCCCATCTTCTCCCTCCTTTTCACGGTTATGCTGTTTTTGTCGACAACATTGAACGGTCAGGTTATATCCAACAACAACGCTTATCTCAACATCACCAAAAAATCGGTTGTCAGTTCAAAAGATTTTTTTAACGCTTCGAACGGACATCTCAGCAATTTTGGAACACTCAGTCTTAGCGGGAACTTCTCCAATTTCGCCACATCCCGGGGAAACGGCCTCTATAGGTTGGATGGTAATTGGTTAAATACAGGTATTTTCAATCGGGATTTCAGTACCGTACTGCTGAAAGGCAGTGGAAACCAAACAATCACAAGTGTCGGTGGAGCCACATTCTTCAACCTCTCCATCAACAACAGCGGCGCCCCCTCCTCTTACAGGATAATAATGGACAATGATGTTACGGTCACGGATACACTCTCCATAGCTAACGGCAATATCGATCCCCAAACAAACCTGCTCTATCTTTCCAGCAATAAGGCCGCTTCGTTATCGTATACATCTACAACCGGAAGCAGGATAATGGGAAAGTTCCAGAGGGGAGTTGGCGAGCGGGGAATCTATCTTTTCCCCTTGGGTTACGATCATTATAACCCTATAACCATTACCACCAACAATATCCCCGATAGCGGTCCGATATTGTCGCAGTTCTTTACCGTTAACCCCGGCTCGGGAGGACTGCCTATCCCCGATCCCCCCGTGGAGGTTTGGGAGGCTTACCCTGACGGTTTCTGGCGTCTCACGGCCGGAAACTTCTTCTCATCGAACAACTTCAACGTAAGCGTGAACGCGGCGGGATTCACTGATTCCATATTCCCATCTACCCGCCTATTAAAACGTACAGCGGCCAATCCTTGGGTAATTGATGGTTATCATATCGATGCCGACAACATTGGCCAAAACATTATTCACCGCGGTGAACTGTCGGGCGACATCGCGCCGACAGGTACGGAATTTGCCCTCGGCAGGGTGAGAGCTATCATAACCGAGCAACCTATCGACACGACTGTTTGCGAAACAACCGACGCCACGTTCAGCGTTGCCGCCATCGGTGTACAAAAACTGAGATACTTCTGGTACCGGCTCGAATCGGGCATAGGTGTCCGCATTTCCAACATAGGACCCAAATATTCCGGCGCCAGGAGCAGTACACTTACAATTCATAATGCCCAACTATCCGATATCGGAGATTATTTCTGCGTTGTGGCCGATAGAAACAACAACAGGGTATCAACCGACACCGTTCACCTGCATGTGAACAAGATACCTGTCGCGACTGTCAGCATAACCGCCCAAGACCATGAATGTTCCAATATCGAATTCGAAGATATAGCGTTGGGTTTCTCCTGGTGGGATGCCGGTTCCACGTTCGTCTGGGAACGCGACAACCCAGCGGGAATAGTCTCCGCGATACCGATGACGGGCACCGCCAACAACATAGGCGACGTTATTGAAGGTCTGTTCACCAACACCACCGATGCGCCGATAACGGTCACATTCACAATAACCCCCGTTGGCCCTGCTCCTACCTTCTGTATAGGGGAGTCTGTTACCTCTACCGTCACCGTCAACCCGATTCCAAGGGTAATTGTCGCCGATACTATCTCGGAAATATGTTACGGAGCGGAGATGTCGGTTCTCCTGACCACCCCTACCGTGATGACCAAAGGTATGGTAAGGTTTGACTATACTGTTGGTATTACAGGTATGCCGGGAGATGTTGTCGGAAACACCGCACCGGCGAACAACCTGTCAGACAATACGCTGTTGACCTATGCCTATACCAATAGCGCCGACTCACTCAATTCCGTATTCTATCACATAACCCCACAAAACAATCAATCGGGTTGCTATGCCGGTGATATTGTAACCGCCGAGGTAAAGGTACACCCAAAACCGCTGAGGGAGGTATATATCTCCAAACCGTTCACATGTTTTGGAAACCTGGATGGTGTTCTTACAGCCGTTCTCGCCAAATCGTCAAAACCCAGCACATTGCACTGGAAGGGACCATGGGGAGTCGATGAAACATACCAGGAAACCTCTGACACAAGTAATTTCTCGATATTATATTCAGGCCCGTATAACCTGACGGTTACAGATGACCTTAACTGTAGCAACTCTATCAACAATACACTTGTATTTGGTACATCATTCGGGACATTATTCTCGGCAGGGACAAAAGCCAGCGGATATAACACCACCTGTTGGTACACGAATGACGGAACTATCACTCTTGGCGAAATGGACAACGTAGATGCTCCTTTCGAATATTGGATATTGTTCAATGACCAGGATACTGTTCGTCACGGAACCTTGGCGACACAATATGAGCTCAAAACCGAAACAGGTCTGGCTCCCGGATATTACAAACTGATCCTGAAAGACGCTAATGGTTGTTACAACGAATACTTTCCCGAGATCATTATAGTGGCCCCTCCCATGATTAAAATCCACTCGTTCGGCAAATCGGACTACCTCGGCTATAACGTAAGTTGTGCCGGGTATAACGATGGTTCCGTGTGGATCGATTCCATCTCCGGTGGAAACAAAAATTACAGTTATTTCTGGTACACATATGATGGAGCAATAACGGGCGATAATACCCAAGACCGACTGGACAGTATCCCCGCGGGCAAGTACTTCGTAAGGGTAACCGACTGGTTGGGGTGTGAGATAATTGATAGCGTAACAATTACACAGCCCGAGGGTATGAATCTCGACAGTTACACTGTTTCTCTAAGTCAAGACGGTAACTACAATATCTCCTGTTACGGAGGAACCGATGGATTCATCGAAATGGAGATAACGGGAGGATTGGGCGGCTACTCCTATTCCTGGACCAACAACGAAGGTTACGAATCAACCGAGAAAGATATTTATAACCTATCCGCGGGAACTTATACCGCAACGGTAACCGACCAGAACGGATGTATACTAAAAATAGCCCCGGCATCTATCCTGCCGGAATTTACCCTTTCAGAACCCCTCCCACTATCGTTGGAGGCCGATATATCAGTGTCAACCGACGGAACTCACAATATCAACTGCTTTGGGGGAACAGGATCCATCGATATTACCGTCAGCGGTGGAAGTACCGGCAATTACAGTTATGATTGGACAACTACCGACGGTCTGGGCCTGACAGCTTCAGCTGAAGATCAACCTTCAATTACGGCCGGAAGCTACCGACTCAGGGTGACCGACCTCAACGGATGCGCGATTGATACCACATTTACGCTTACGGAACCATCACCTGTTGGCTCGGTTCTGAACCCTACCCACATAACCTGCTATCCTGAGGGTTTCAACAATGGATCTATTGACCTCTCGATTACCGGAGGCGTTGGGCCGTACAGTGGATTTGTCTGGTCCAATGGCGCCACCTCCGAGGATATTTCAGGACTGACCGAAGGCAAATATACCGTGACATTTGTCGACTCCAACGGTTGTTCCAAAACCGATTCAACCTACATTGAGTTGCCACCAGATCTGATCTTTACGACCACGGTGTCGGATTACAACGGATTCAATGTTTCATGTCATGGATCGTCAGATGGCTGGATCAAGGTCGATATGGAAAGCGGCAGGGCCCCATATACCATAACATGGAGCCGGGAGGGAGGTGGATATTATGCGGAAAATACCGACAGTGTGTCCGGCCTCTCCTCGGGAAAATATATTCTTCATATCATTGACGCCAGTATGTGCGAGGCAACCGAGATAATCGAGATAACACAGCCCGGACAATTCAGCCTGATAACCGACCTGTCAACGAGCATGGCCGGCGGTTATAACATCAATTGTTACGGCGACAGTTCCGCCTCCATAAACATAGTTACCGTAAACAATGTTGGTATTGCTTCATACCTCTGGTCAGATGGAGAGACCACAGCCAACAGAAACAATATCCCGGCCGGAACCTACGGTCTGATCGTGACAGATGAGAACAACTGCGCCGTACATACGGAAATCGAGATAACACAGCCCGACAGCATAGAATTAACGTTCAATATCCTGCAACCATGGTGCCCCGACAAACCTGATGGCGCCATCAGTGTAAACGCCACCGGAGGCGTGCCGGAATATAGTTATAAATGGGCGGATAACTCAACAGAAACAACGCTTACGAATATCTCTGAGGGTATATACACCGTAACGGTAAGTGACGCCAACGGATGTCTGGCGGGCCACAATGTGATACTTAGATCACAATACGAGTCCTGCCTGATAATCCCCAATGCGATATCTCCGAATGGCGACCTGATAAACGATGTCTGGAATATCGGCTACAGTGAACTTTATCCCGATATGGAGGTCAGAATCCTCAACAGATGGGGAAGAACAGTTTGGAAATCGGCTAAAGGATATCCCGACCCATGGGACGGCACCAATAGCAGGGGCAGGAGCTTATCCCTGGATTCATACCATTATATAATCGACTTCGGTGACGGAAGAAGACCGCAGGTAGGTAGCATAACCATAGTGAAATAACTGAATGAAGAGAGTGGTTGGCATATTATTTTTTCTTTTTATCCATTTGGTTGCCAATGGACAGCAGTTGCCTATTTACAGCCAGTATCTGTTCAACAAATTCCTTGTCAACCCCGCCGTGGCGGGCAGTGATGGCTATACCAGCCACAATATTACGGCCAGACAACAGTGGGTAGGTTATGTTTATGCCCCAAAGACCTACTCTTTCAGCAGCCAGATGCGTCTGCTCAAGAGAGGTTTCGCGATAAGACAAAGAGCGAACAGACAGGTGTTAAGGCCAAGTACAGATGGAAGGGTGGGTCTTGGCACCAATATTTTCTCCGACAAAAACGGGCTTATCAGAAGAACGGGATTTGAGTTTTCTTACGCTTACCATACCTGGGTGCAGAGCGAGACGCAGCTCTCCTTTGGGCTGTCGTTTACCGGAGTTCATTTCCGGATTGATGAAGAGTTAATAAACTTCGAGAATCCTGATGATCCCTGGCTCAACAATAGCCTGAGAAAGGGGGTGTTCATTCCCGACGCCAAGTTTGGTATATATCTTCTGAACCGTAAATTCTCGGTTGGTTTATCGGCCGACCAACTTTTCGAATCGGTCGCCAAAATTGGAAACACATACCATAAGGAGTTAAAGATCAACAGACATTATTACCTTTTCGGTTCTTATATTTTCGACCTTAATTATCAGGACCAACTGGAGCCTTCGTTTATGTTTTCCATTTCGGAAGATCTCTCTCCATCGGCCGATATCGGGTTAATATTCAACCACAACCAGACATTCTGGGGAGGCCTGTCCTACCGCACCGGTGGAGCGATTATCGCTATTGCCGGAGCGAAATATGAAAATGTCTTTTTCGGGTACTCTTTTGACTTCACTATGGAAGAGATACAGAGAGTAACCTTTGGTACCCACGAATTCACTATGGCGTTAAAATTCGGGGATAGCTCCAGAAGATACAGGTGGCTCGACAGATATTGAATATCTCTCCACTGTTTCTTGTGAACTTACCAATGTGTACGGGGATAACGATTGTGGGAAAAAACCTTGACCGGCATGCTGTATGGCAGGTCAAACAAACTAAAATCCCTTGAAATACTCTTTTTCCGCGGAAAAATCCACCAAAGGCAGCCTGGATTCCAGATTTTCAATGAGTCTTAAAGTGTTTCCGGCAAATACCCTTCTCTCCCCATCACCGCTATTTTGTGGACGATGCCCCATCGCTTTGGCCAGTTTTTCCATATCAACATGCAGTGAAACTGTTTTCTTATCGAAATATCGGCCCGAAAAAAGATTCCAAATATAGTTTATCGCCTTCTCGGAGGGGTGTAGCATATCATCGGCATAATAACGGTAATCGCGCAGATCATCCATCATAATCTCGTACGCGGGAAAGTAATCGGCCATAATGTTTTGCCCTATCAGCTTCTCAATAGCGAGAAAAAGTATCGATTTGCTGATTTGGTTCCCATGTGCCCCATCTTTCCAGTGACGTACCGGACTTACGGAAAAAACCACCTTAATGCCCGGATTATAAGCCCTTAACCTGTCTATAAGAGGTTGCCAAACATCGACTATCTCCTCAACAGAGATAATCTCCCGGGAAAATTCTTTCGCGGGGATTTTATGGCAGTTCGATACAATCTTGTCGGTCGCCAGATGTCGGTACACCCTCGCTGTGCCGAATGTGACAAACAGAAATGAAGCTCTCGCGAGCATTTCCGACCCCTTATGCCGATGTTCATTTATCTTTTTCAGCGTCTCTTCCCTTTCGGGCATTGAAAAATCCATGTAATGGTCGTAACTGAACCATTTACCATTATTGAATTGAAGATCGTTAACGGAATAGACCTTTTCATCGATTATGGCGTTTAGTGTCGTCGCTACCGACATAGGATTGTAAACTGTGCCGGCGGGATTGACAATTACCGGCATTTTCAACCTTTGGAACTTATTGCCTATATAGGACGAAAAACAGGAGCCCACGAACATTACCGCGGTGTCATATCCGATCTTCTCCTCTGATGGCTCTAATTTTATGGTTGTCCGGAACTCCATGATATAGGTAGATTACAGTGACCTTAAGGCTTCTATAAGCCTGTCGGCCCGCCCCATATCCTCATCGTACCGCTCTTTCAAACCGACAACAACCTTGTGGGTTTCAAAATCTCCCCTCACCTCCTTAAAATCGATACTCCTCGCTGTTTCATCGCCATCCATACCGAAACCTATCGCCGATTTCCGGGAAAACTCCTTAGCGGCATCATTGAGCAACATGTTGTGGATTGAGGAGAGATCCTCCTTCCAACGGTCAATTATTCTTATAAGATCGTTCGCATCATAAGTGTTGATCGGTTTCCCCTCCTCTTTCCCAATTAATTGATTAGCCCAATTCCATTCCCAGTCGCCGTACGAGAGGGCTATTTCGTCAAGCGAACGCTCTATTCGATCCAAGGAGGAGTTTTTGCCCCGTTCCAGGTTGTCCAGCAGTTCATCAACGACCAACTTAGGGGCCAAAAGACCGCTTATGTCCACCCATTCTCCCATACCTTTATCCGATGATGGAGCCAACTTTTCGACTGTTTCCCGCAATGAAACCAACTCCAAATTTTCCAACCTTTTCATCAGGACATTGCCCAGATAGATGTTTATGCCCATCTGATAGAGCTTGATTCCATTGTTCACCAGGGATCCCTTGATTCTCGCGTTGTGGTACATATAATATGGAAGATCATCTTCTCTTTGAGATTTCAGTTCCCGAAGGATATCCCTCCCTTCAACCATTTTACCGACCGTATATGGGTTAAAAATATCGAAGATAATCTTGTCCAGCACTTTGCTGTCGGTACGCCTGTCACGCGCCGGCCACTTTAACGAGTCCCGTACGGTTCCTATATTGGCCAGGTTCAACGCCGGCATCAGAACGCTTCCGCTATCGTCCCCAACCAGGTAAGAGAAGGGAAAGGAGGATATGTCAAGATTCCTGTAATGGCTCCCCTTTACGAAGGTGAAGGGGCCGATATGGGCCGGCCATAACAGGTACGCGTTACTTGAGGTTTTTGACCCCCTGCCGACTATACCCTGGTGCATAGGTCCCAGTTTGTACATATGGTTGCTCTGGTTTGTTCCGCTACCGACGTTCATAAACGAAAAGTAACCGGCGATAAGAAGAGTGGACTTATGGTGGGTAACCGTGTAAGGACCGGCAAAAACGGAACAGGCTTCGCCAAGAAAACCCTCACAATTGGCGAAAAACAGTGAATTGGAGGCGGAAAAATGGTTTTTAAGAAGAGAGCCCTGTCCGATAAAACAGTTCTCGATGACCACCGATCCTTCTATTACGGCACCGGAGCATACGATAAAATGTTCCATTATTGTCCCGGAACCTATATATACGGAGGCCTCCCTGGAACTGTTAACGGAACCATCGACCAGTTTCATGGCGCCATCAAGCACCGTACCTGGACCTGTTTTTATGTTTTGTATTGTACCACAGTTTCTTAGTATGGAGTTTTTGCCGATTACCCCCCTATCGGAAGTAACTGAACGGACATATTCCATTATCAAGTGTTCCATGGTTTTGACCGCCTCTTTCCTGTGGCGGTACAAGGATATCATATATGCCTCCTGAGCCGACAAGCGATCCCATATCGGAACGGATCTGCCCCCTGTTTCGTCAATAACAGCAACCCGGGTACCGTTCCCGAAAGCGGATTCTCCTTCAACAAAAATCTTTCCGCAGTTTATTATGGAAGATCCATCCTCTATCTTATAGTTTGAAATATATCCCCCTATATTACGGATACAGACATTGGAGCCTATCTCACAATTATGGATATGCGCGTTTCTTATGCCCGTTTCAACGGTTAATCCTGCGGTGTCAATGTAAGAGTCGTTGAATACGCCCAGTCTGTTTATGCCGGAGAAGGCAACATTCCTGATCCTCTCCGCGTTGAATCCTTCCGCGACCTGTATATCTCCCCAATTTCCGCATTCACAACCATTACGAAGCAGTATTTTAATTTCCGATTCGTCAAGGTGCCGGTATTGATTGGGTCGTTCCATTTAACGGAGTTTTTATTCTACGGTAACCGACTTCGCCAGATTTCGGGGCTGGTCCACATTGCATCCCCTAAGAACCGCCGCATGGTACGCCAACAGTTGAAGGGGAACAACTGCCAGAATCCCGGAAAAGGCCGGGATAGTCTCAGGAACCTCCAGAACATGGTTGGCTATCTTTCCGATAATGTCATCCCCTCTGGTAACAATGGCTATCACCATCCCCTTTCTTGCCTTGATTTCCTGGATATTGTTAATGATTTTTTCGTATGTGTCGTCTTTTGTGGCAACAACCACAACGGGCATATTCTCATCAATCAGGGCAATCGGTCCATGCTTCATCTCCGCCGCGGGATATCCTTCAGCGTGAATATAAGAGATCTCCTTCAGTTTCAAGGCCCCTTCAAGAGCTACCGGGTAGAGGTATCCTCTTCCCAGGTAAAGAGCGTTGTTGGCGTTCTGGATTACTTTGGCCACCTCAAGAACCTGATCGTTCATTTTAAGCGTCTCTTCAATGAGAGCGGGTATTTTTACCAGGTCAGTGATAAAACTTTTATGATCGTCATCGGAGATAATCCCTCTCTTGTTGCCCAATTCGGAGGCTATCATCGACAGGGCGATAACCTGTGTGGAGAAGGCTTTGGTTGAGGCCACTCCTATCTCGGGTCCGGCATGAGTATAGGTGCCGGCGTCCGTCTCTCTCGGAATACTGCTCCCGACAACATTGCATATTCCAAACACTTTCGCCCCCTTGGATTTGGCCAGTTTAACGGCAGCAAGAGTATCGGCAGTTTCACCGCTCTGACTTATAGCTATTACAATATCGTTTTTCTTTATTATCGGGTTTCTGTATCTGAACTCCGAGGCATATTCCACCTCAACCGGAATCCTTGTAAACTCCTCAAAGAAATATTCCCCCAAAAGTCCCGCATGATATGATGTGCCACAGGCCACTATTATTATTCTCTCTGCCTTGATAAAATCATCCATCATGTCATACATACCACCGATCCTTATCCCTGAGAGATCAGGCAATACCCTGCCCCTGAAAGTATTATGTATAGCCTTTGGCTGCTCAAAAATCTCTTTCAACATAAAGTGTGGAAACCCCTCTTTCTCGATCTCTCCAATAGAGAGGTCAACCTCTTTAACCTCAGGTTCAATAATCTGATTACGAATTGTTTTGAGTATCAATTCATTTTTCTTGACAATAGCCATGTCCTCATCGTTCAGATAGATGACACGCTGAGTGAACTCTACTATTGGTGAAGCATCCGAAGCTATATAATTTTCTCCCTCGCCAACACCAATTATCAAAGGACTGCCTTTTCGGGCAGCATAGAGTCTGTCCTTTTCATCGCTGCAGATAATTACCAGTCCGTATGCCCCCTTAACCCTGTTCAGAGCGAAAGAGATCGCCTGTTCAGCTGAAAATCCGCCCTCAATGTAAAGGTGGTCTATCAGGTTGACCAGCACTTCAGTATCCGTTTCGCTCTTAAAGGTTACACCTCTGTCAATTAAATGTTTTTTCAGCGTCGCATAGTTTTCAATGATCCCGTTATGAACCATAATGAAATTACCCTTGTAGGAGATTTGGGGGTGCGCGTTGACCTCACTGGGTTCACCGTGGGTAGCCCATCTGGTATGTCCCAACCCTATCGTCCCGTCAAAATTCGACTCGTTCACCAACTTTTCGAGATCCTTCACATGTCCCTTGCACTTGAAAGTTTTGATGCCCCCGTTTATGAGTGTCACTCCTGCGGAGTCATATCCCCTGTATTCGAGTCTTTTCAGCCCTTTCAGGATAATCTCCCTAGCGGGCTTTGAGCCAATATAGCCAACTATACCACACATTATCAAACTATATTTATTAAATCAAAAAAGTATCCTTATTATAAAAAGATTATTTAACGTAAGACAATTCCAAAACAGGAGGAACAATGCTGTTATTCGCTTTTAAGATAACGCTGTTCCTGGAATTTTGGGGAATGGTTATCTCCAATTCCGGAAGTATGGAACCCGTGTCATCATCCAGGTAAGCCTGAACAAAGGTAGGTATATTAAAAACATAAGTCTCTTCATTGCCGCTCAACGCCCCATGGTAAAAAGAGGCGCTTACCTCTTTATAGTCCTGTACATATTCACTTGTACCGTCGATGTTATAATATTTCAATAAAAGTCTGCCCGGAGATTTTTCAACTGTATATGTCTGCTCGTCAAAATAGCCGGGAAAGGTAAGCCTTGCCTTGGTAACCGAAATATTGTCAAATTCAGGATTGTTTTTCAACGCTTCAAGTCCCGTTAATTGAATTTTTGTCACCACCGAACCCCACCTGTTTATATAAGCCATGGTATCCGGAACTCCATCATCAAGATGTTCTATCGTCTTTTCGGCAACCGACATATCATGATGAAAAATGTTGAACCTGGCGTTCTCGTTGGTGGCATCAAGTACAAATTTCAGTTGCCCCAAGGCATTGTTCACGGTATCTGTCAAATAGATCACGAAATAATTTGAATAATCAAGGGCTATCTCGGGCGGGTCAATGCTAAAAGTCAGGAAAGCATCCTCGTTGGGAGATTCCAGCTTAAAATGAAGCCCCTTGAAAAAATCTATGAACGACAATTTCCCGGAATCAGGATAGTTGGTAAGATTCTTCGGCTCCCTCACAAGGTATTCCCCAAATGAATTGGGGATGGAGAGCCGTACCAAAGTGGAATAATTCTCGGTGAGCCTGGGTAAAAGGATCCTTGTTACGGCCAATCCGGTATGCGCTACTTCAGAATCGGAATAATATGTGGAATCTCTGTTGATATCATCAGCTATTTCATAAAATGAAAGATAGTGCGGACCATTGGCAGAGCCGCTTACATTCTCTACCATCAGATAGAGCGCTACGGAATCAATAATACAGGTGAAGTCCTGGTACTCGGAAGAACTAAGCCGCAATTGTGTCACAAACTCCGCTGAAGTACTCCCGAAATAGGGATCATATCCGGTACCGAGAAAAGAATTTTCGGGCTGACTGGTATTTATATGCCCGTATGATATGTTGTAACACTCAAAAGACAGAGTGTCAATCTGGTAAACATTGAAAAAATCGGTTTCAGGCAGCAAACCTATACCTAAATCCGTTGGATCTTCCACACATGAATTCAGTATTAAAAGGGAAGAGACCAGGAGAACCACCGTAGAAAAAATATTAATTTTTTTCTCCGACCCACAGTAGTCCGAGATTTTTTTATTGAAGAATACTGTCATAAAACTCGTTATAGGCATCAATATAGTGTTCCTCGTCCTGATAGGGCAACACAGGTTTGTCGATCGTTTGGATAAAACTGTTCAGCTCATCATTAATTTCCGGGCTTCCCATGATAATGGCATCAGAATATTTTATAGCAAGTTTGGTGACATTGACATAATCGGGATTCTTCAACATTTTTCGTCCTTCACCTTCAATACCGTCAAATCTCAACTTATCCGCGAACGACTGTCTAAACGGTTTTTGGAAGTCATTATTGTAAACGGAATAGACTATTTTGAAATTCTGGAACAGAGGATGGTCGTTGTACAAAGTTTTGAGATAAATCGGGGCCATGGCCGACATCCAACCGTGGCAGTGAACGATGTTGGGCGCCCAGCGCAATTTTTTAACAGTCTCAATGACTCCCCTCGCATAGAAGATCGTCCTTTCGTCGTTATCCTCGAATTCGTTCCCGTTGGCATCGGCGAAAGTAAATTTCCTTTGAAAATAGTCATCGTTATCAATAAAATATACCTGCATCCTGGCGCTTTGGATCGAAGCCACCTTGATTATCAGGGGATGGTCGGTATCATCAATTATCAGATTCATGCCCGATAGCCTTATAACCTCATGAAGCTGGTTTCTCCGTTCGTTTATACAGCCATATCGCGGAAGAAATGTACGGATCTCTTTTCCTCGTTCCTGTATTCCTTGGGGAAGATTACGACCTATTTTTGATATCGGGGTCTCCGGGAGATAGGGCGCTATCTCCTGTGAAATATATAATACTTTTACGCTTTCCATTATCTTTTATACCCTGTGAACAACAAGACGCAAAGATAACAATAAAAATCAAAAATTATAAAAGAATTCCGGTTAGCCTCTCCGTGTGCCCAATAACCATCTTTCAGGAACCTCTCCGTGATTGGCCTTCATATAATCCTCCTGTGAACAGGCTATAAATGTACTCTCGCCACTTGTATTTATAAGTTCAATCCACCACCTGTCCGTGAAATTACTCTTGACAAATACCATATCCTCCCCAACATCGGGCAGAGTGACATGGTAGCGGGTAAATCTTCCGTTATCAACATCCAGAAATTGCGCTTCATACTGTTTTTGGGCGAATCCCTCCAGAAAAAACCATACCACCTGGGCCGCCAGACCTGTTGTCTGCTCTCTAAAGTCGACATCGGGGTCCACATCAAACAACGCGAAAAGGGAGAGATTATCGGAGATTCCGGCATATCTGGCCAAAAGACATATCTCCTCGCCATAGAACCCGTTTGGCGATGGTGAAATGGTACCGGGAGCATCAGACTGGCGAACAGATGACATATCAAAAATAATCGCGTCACTGTCCCTGATCAGTGGTTCCGTGAGGTGTATCGATTTTCTCGCTTCGCCGATTCTTACCAATTCAGCATGTCTCTCTTTAAGCCTGTTGACAACCTGTTGATCGTTTAACTGTGTCTGATAGCCAATATTTATAAAATGGCCCAACATACAATTCTTTCCATCTATGATATCTTTTAGAAAACTCAGGGAACCGGGCGTATCCTTGCTCCCGGCATAATCTATCCTGGAATCTACGGTTGCCAAAGTATATCTCTTCTTGAGCATCCTCATAGCTTTGTCGATCGCCAACGCCAATGCGCTGCTTCCTCCAAGTATCAGGGGAAATATCTCTTTCCCGGAGAGATAGACCAGGATATCCGCCAGTCCGGCAACAGTGTCCTCAAAAGAGACTCCCCGCCTCATATCTCCCAAGTCGATTATTTTCAATTTACCGGGGATTTTGGCGAGTTGATACAACTGCCTTCTTATACCACTGGGAGCCTTAATGGTACCCGGTATCGGACAGTTTCTCCCTTCAGGTACCCCGAACAGAGCCACCTTGTACCTGTCCAAATTCTTTATCGGGCTGTTTTCCGTGTGTACAGCGATGTTGTTTGAAAAACGGGCCTTCTCCGCGAAATATGGAAATGGAGGTTCTTCAATGCTCAACGGGTCAAAATAGTTCATCAAATCGATCATCTGGCCGGAGTATTATTTTTTTGTTTTATTGGCTTTCTCTATGATATCCAGACACTCTTCCTTTGTAAGTTTTTTGGGATCGCATCCCTTGGGAAGCCTGTAGTTTTTCTTGTCTTTCGAGATATAGGGCCCATACCTGCCATTGAGGACCAAAATATCGTCAAACTCTTTTATAACCTTCTGTTTTTCGGCCTCCCGCTTTTCCCTGATAATTTCAATAGCCCTCCCAAGGTCGATTGTATATGGATCGTCCACCCCTTTTTTAAGGGAGTAAAATTTTCCTGAATGACGGATATATGGTCCATATTTTCCTGTATCCACGATAACCTCATTCTCTTCCAGTTCTCCAAGGTTGCGGGGCAAATTGAACAGCTGAAGGGCCTCTTCAAGAGTAATTGTCTCGATAAGCTGATTTTTATGGAGCGAAGCGAAACGTGCCTTGTTGCCCCCTTCTGTTGTCCCTATCTGGGCGACAGGACCAAATCTGCCGACTTTAACGATCACCTCTTCACCGCTCTTCGGGTCAACTCCGAGAGTGCGGGATCCAATTTTTCTGTCCCTTTTTTCCAGCGCTTTCTTGACAGACTCATGGAAAGGGCCATAAAACTCCCCCAGCATGTTTGTCCACTCAATTTTTCCAACAGCAATCTTATCAAATTGCTCCTCTATCGCGGCCGTGAAGTGATAATCCACAATTTCCGGAAAATTGTCCATCAAAAAATCATTAACCACAATACCTATGTTCTGGGGAAACAGTTTGGCTTTTTCCTTTCCGAACAACTCCGACCTCTTCGAGGAATTGACAACCCCCTTTTCAAGTGTAAGAATCCTGACATCCCTCTTTTCACCGGGTCTCTCTTCGCGCAATACGTACCCCCTGTTCTGTATGGTAGTGATCGTCGGAGCGTAAGTAGATGGCCTGCCAATTCCCAGCTCTTCCAGTTTTTTTACCAGACTTGCCTCGGTATACCGTGGAGGCGGTGTTGTGTACCGTTGGTCAGCCGTTATCTTTTTATATGTCAGTGGCATATTTTTCCTGACTTCAGGTATCAAAGCCTTTTCACTCTCTCCGCTGTCATCGTCAGTCGATTCCGAATAGACTTTCAGGAATCCGTCGAATTTCACAACCTCACCGGATGCGTTGAAAGTAACGGGAGAATTGTTCATCCCTATCGCAATAGTGGTCCTTTCAACCTCCGCATCCGCCATCTGTGACGCTATTGTCCTTTTCCATATAAGATCGTACAGTTTTTTCTCGTTCTGGCTGCCGGTAACCGCGGCATTATCGGGATAAGTTGGTCTTATCGCTTCATGAGCCTCCTGTGCCCCTTTCGATTTTGTTTTATACTGTCTTGTTTTCGAATACTTTTCCCCATATTGAGCCACAATCACCTCTTTTGACTTTAAAAGGGCGAGTTTGGAAAGATTAGTGGAGTCGGTTCTCATATAGGTAATCTTTCCGGCTTCGTACAGTTTTTGGGCAACCGCCATTGTCTGTGCCACCGAGAAACCCAGTTTCCGGTATGCCTCCTGCTGCAACGTGGAGGTTGTGAACGGAGCTGCCGGCACTCTTGTCCCGGGTTTGACGGTAACCGAATCTATCTCAAAGTTGGAAGACGCGCACAGTTCCAGGAAACTTTTGGCTTCCTCCTCCTTCCTGAAGCGTTTTGATGCCTCAGCCTTGATAACCGACTCTTCACCCTTGTCGTTTTTAATTATAAAGAGGGCGGTTATCCTGAAAGCAGACTCGCTCTGGAACGAGATTATCTCCCTCTCCCTCTCAACTATCAAACGGACAGCTACAGATTGTACCCTGCCGGCCGACAATGCGGGCTGTATCTTTTTCCACAACACCGGAGATATTTCAAAGCCCACCAGTCTATCGAGCACTCTTCTGGCCTGTTGGGAATTTACCAGATTCATATCAATAGTCCTTGGCTTGTTGATCGCGTTGGATATTGCCTCCTTGGTTATTTCATGGAAGACTATCCTTTTTGTATTGTCGATATCCAAATCCAAAACAGCCGCCAAATGCCAGGCTATCGCCTCTCCCTCGCGGTCCTCATCAGAGGCTATCCATATGTTTTTAGCGTTGGAAGCCGATTTCCTAAGCTCGTTGACAACCTTCAATTTCTCTTTTGGAACTTCATAGTCCGGTTCGAAATTATTCTCTATGTCGATACCTATATTTTTCTTCGATAAATCTCGGATATGGCCGAAACTGGAGACCACATGAAACTCTTTTCCCAGGTATTTTTCAATGGTTTTAGCTTTAGCCGGCGACTCTACAATTACAAGATTCTCTATCATTATTCGGGACTTTTACTGCAAAAACTCGGCAAAGTAAATCATTTCGCGCACAATCTTCAAATCAAATCTGTAAGTTTCTTTTTTAATTTGTTACTTTCGCGGCAAATTCTCAACACTGATGAGCGACAAGTCGAGTAACAGGAAATACCTGATCTGGTTGTGGACATTGTTTTCAATTCCGTTCATTGCCATAATTGTTATTTTCATCCTTATATCGCGGGATAAGCTGGGTACAATGCCCTCCTTTGAAGAGCTTGAGAATCCGGAATACAGTCTGGCCGCTGAAGTATATTCATCTGATGGGGTTCTTCTGGGAAAAATCAGTATCGAGAACCGTACATGGACAGATTTTGATGAAATATCGCCCGACTTTATCGATGCGCTTATAGCGACCGAAGATATCAGGTTTTACAAACATTCCGGCATAGATGTCAGGGGCCTTGCCAGGGTAGCTGTCCGCACCATACTTTTAGGCAGTAACACCGGTGGAGGAAGCACCATATCCCAACAGCTGGCAAAACAGTTGTATCCGCGCGACACGGCAACGGTATCGGCATTTGTCAGAAATGTCCGGTTGGGCATTTCCAAGTTCAAGGAGTGGCATACGGCCGTCAAACTCGAAAAAAGTTATACAAAGGAGGAGATAATAGCCATGTATCTCAATAAGTACGACTTCCTCTATAACGCGATCGGAATAAAATCGGCATCAAGAGTCTATTTCAACACCACTCCCGATTCGCTTAAAATCGAGGAGGCCGCCGTACTGGTAGGAATGCTCAAAAACTCAAGCGCTTACAATCCCAAAAGATTTCCCGAAAGAATGCTGAACAGGAGGAATGTTGTCTTCTCCCAAATGGCCAAATATGGATATATTTCACAAGCCGAAGCCGACTCTCTCAAACAACTCCCCCTGGAGATAGATTTTAATCTCGAAGACCACAATACCGGACCGGCCACTTACGTCAGGGAATATCTCCGCACCACAATGTCAAAACCATTGCCCAACAGGAATGAATATGTGCAGCAGTATTCTTATGACGAAGCTTTGTGGCAGTGGGAAAACGATCCTCTGTACGGTTGGTGCGCCAAAAACACCAAACCTGATGGCAGCAACTATAATATCTATAAAGACGGGCTGAAAATCTATACAACTATCGATTCCCGTATGCAGAGGTATGCCGAGGAGGCTCTTATCGAGCATCTCTCACAGGATCTGCAGCCCAACTTCTATAAAAGGGCCGAAAGTTTCAGGAACCCTCCCTATTCGGACGACATCGACAGCAAGACCGTTGAGGAGCTGCTGATGAGGTCTTTGAGACAAAGCGACCGTTATTATGTTATGAGAGCGAGAGGATATTCGGAGGATTCTATAATGGCGGCTTTCAATAAACCTACAAATATGACCGTATTCTCCTGGCAAGGGGAGATAGACACCGTTATGACGCCTCTTGACTCCATACGTTACTATAAATTCTTCATACGTTCGGCCATTATGGTGGAAGATCCGCATACCGGTTACGTTAAGGCGTATGTAGGGGGACCCGATTTCAAATACTTCAAGTACGACGCCGTGACCCAACAGCGCAAACAGGTGGGAAGTACCATAAAACCGTTCCTCTACACCATAGCCATGCAGAACGGATATTCGCCTTGCTATATGGTGGAAAACATACCCCGCAGGTTTGAGAGCGGCGACACAATATGGGAACCCAGAAGTTCCGGACCCAGGGATATGCACGGAAAGATGGTAACGCTTAAATGGGGATTGTCACAGTCGGAGAACTATATTTCCGCGTGGCTTATGGAGACCTTTCCCCCTTCATCTGTGGTTGACATCATGCATAAGATGGGCATAAGGAGCTTCATAGATCCGGTTCCTTCGATCTTCTTGGGGACATCCGACATCAAACTTGAGGAGATGGTTGGAGCGTACGGAACTTTCGCCAATAAGGGGGTTTATACGCGACCGATGTATGTCACCCGTATAGAGGACAAAAACGGAAATATTATCTCATCTTTCTCGCCAAAGATTGAAGAGGTGATAACGGAGGAGACAGCGTATCTGATGCTTGATCTGCTACAGAGCGTTGTTAGGACAGGTACCGGTATCCGACTGCGTTCAAAATACGAACTTTATAACCAAATCGGGGGAAAGACGGGTACAACCCAGAACAACGCCAACGGATGGTTTATGGGGATTACCCCCAACCTTGTGGGAGGGGTATGGACCGGATGGGAAGACCAGTCTATCCACTTTGAAACCATTGGAGAGGGTCAGGGGGCCAATATGGCCCTGCCGATTATGGCCATGTTCCTGAAAAAGGTTTATGCCGATCCTGAATTGGGCCCGATGTATGAGGACAAATTCGAGAAACCTGAGAATTTCAATATGGAACTCGATTGCAACACGGTCGAAATAACAAACACAAGAAGGGATAACCCGTTAGTGGACAGATACTGATAATCATCAAGAAAAGAGGCTCCTGACAAGATGTTCTATCTTGCCCACCTTTACTATTTCAATGCCCGGTGATTTGACATCCATCTCCTTATGGAATTTTGAGACATAAATCTTCTTGAAACCCATTTTTGCCGCCTCTTTGATTCTCTGGCTTATATGCGATACCGGCCGCAATTCGCCCGACAAACCGGCCTCTCCCGCGAAACAGGTGTCTTTTGGTATGGGTATGTCGAGGTTCGACGAAAGAATGGATGCCATTATAGCCATATCAATTGCCGGATCCGTTACCCTCAACCCCCCCGCGATATTCAAAAAAACATCCTTGGCGCCAAGCCGGAATCCCGCCCTTTTCTCGAGAACGGCCAACAACATGTTCAGCCGTCGTATATCAAATCCGGTAGTGCTTCTCTGGGGTGTTCCGTAAACGGCACTGCTCACAAGAGCCTGTGTCTCTATTATAAACGGCCTCACTCCATCCAAAGTAGCGGCGATAGCGATTCCGCTGAGAAGCTCATCATGTTGGTTGATAAACATTTCGGAAGGGTTCGAGATCTCGCGGAGACCCGACTCCATCATCTCAAAAATACCGATTTCGGTAGTGGATCCAAACCTGTTCTTAACGGAACGAAGGATCCTGTATACGTAGTTGTTGTCGCCTTCAAAATACAAAACCACGTCCACAATATGTTCAAGCACCTTTGGCCCCGCCAACGAACCATCTTTTGTGATATGTCCGATCAGTAGCACAGGTATTCCGGTAGTCTTGGCATATTTCAGCAACATAGCGGCGCATTCCCGGATCTGCGACACCGATCCCGCCGAGGATTCGAGCAGGGTCGTCGAGATTGTCTGTATGGAATCGACAATTATTAAATTGGGGTCGATGTTGTTGGCATGCGCCAGTATATTGCCCAGTTCGGTTTCGCCCAACACGTAACAATTGGAATTAGACTTACGTAACCGCTTTGCCCTGAGGGAGATCTGCTCCTCGCTCTCTTCACCCGAAACATATAAAACCGTGCTCTTTTCGAGCAACAACGCTATCTGGAGCGCGAGAGTAGACTTCCCGACCCCCGGCTCTCCTCCCAAAAGGATAAGCGACCCGCTTACCATTCCCCCTCCAAGTAACCTGTCGAGTTCCGAAATCGAGGTCGCCACCCTCTTCTTATCGTCCACATCAATGCTGTTTATCAACCTGGGACGTCTCTCCGTTTCGGGGATACCGACCTCTGTTTTGACATTTACCGGGGCAATTATCTCTTCCTGGTAACTGTTCCACTCTTTGCACGAGGGACATTTCCCTATCCACTTCGGAGATTCGGCGCCACAATTCTGGCATACATACACAACCTTTCGCTTGGCCATTGTCTTTTATTTATTGGAACTGAAAGATACGTTTTTTCTCCTGCCAAACATTATGTAGGCGGAAAAAGAGCCCAAGAGTATTGTCAACAATATCTGTGATTCATGGGATATTATCGAATAAATCAGCCCATCCTCAATGGTTATGCCATATACTATGGCCAAACCATTGGAAACGATATAATGAAACGCCCCGAACCCCCCTTGTACCGGCACCATCATCCCGAACGAACCAATTATCAGGATAAAAACGGCGTCGTTCAAACCAAGAACGGAGGTACTCTCCAGACAGTAAACAACAAACCACGACATCAACGTGTAACAAAGCCACATAATAATTGTCAGGAAGAGGAACAACCATCTCTTTTCCATTTTGGTTATGGAGACAAATCCATCCACAATTCCCCTGATAAAGCCGAATACTCTCGCGATAAATCTGTTTTTTGGGACTCTTTTCCGGAATAAGACCAATAATATTACCAAGATCAGGAACGTTCCTGTCAAAAGCCAGAAACCCAGAGTAAGACCAAATGATGAACGTATAGGCTGATAAATACTGTCAATAAAAAACTGTTTTACCGTATCGCTGGCGAAAAGGACAAAAGTCACGGTAATTGCCAATATTGATATAATGTCAATAGCCCTTTCAAGCAGTATCGTTCCAAAAAGTTTGTCCACGGGAATTGACTCCTTGCGGCCCAACGCCACGCATTTGGAAACCTCTCCAATCCTGGGAACAGCAATATTGGCCAGATAGCCAAAAACAACCGCATGAAAAGCATTTGATAATGAGGGGTTGTACCCAAGAGGGTCGATAAGGAGCCGCCATCTCAACGCCCTGACGAAATAAGCGGCTATTCCAAAAAACAACGAAAAGATCAGCCAGACATAGTTCGCGGATAACAGCCCCTCCCTGATATCCTTGAAGGCCACATTCCTGAATGCCAGCCAAAGAATCAGCAATCCCAGGCTGAGATATAAGAGAAATTTCAATATTCCCGAGGCTGTTTTCTTGAGATCCATGGTCAAGATAAGCGATAATACAGGTATTCTATTGTCAAACGAGCCTGTTGGTGGCCGTATCCGGAATAACAACCGTAGGTTTGAACGATTTTGCCTCTTCAAATTCCATCATAGCGTACGACATCACTATGATCACATCACCTACCTGTACTTTTCTGGCGGCGGCGCCGTTCAGACATATCTCACCGGAGTTCCTTTTACCGGTAATAACGTATGTTTCAAATCGTTCTCCGTTGTTGAGATCCAAAACGTGTACCTTTTCATGCTCAATCAGGTTGGCCGCCTCCATAAGATCCTCATCAATGGTGATACTTCCGAGGTAATTGAGGTTGGCCTCAGTAACCGATACCCTGTGCAACTTCGATTTAAGTACTTCTATCAACATAACTCTTTCGTATTCTGATTACTGTTCAACCCGCGAATATACTAAAATTGACGCATTCCCATGGCGATATTATCTATCAACCTTATTTTTCCGGCTTTCACCGCGATACAGCCATAGTAATTTTTTGATCTCTCTATTTCATCGTTCCTTTTCAACGGAACCAGGTCTATGTCGTCCACTATCTCAAAATATTCAACTTCAAGGATTCCATTTGATTCAACCATATCCAAGACAGCTCTTTTTATCTCAAAGATCTCCCTTTTTCCAAACATTCCCGAGGCCAGGGAGAGACTCTTGTAAATAACGGGCGCCTCATTTCTGGCAGAGGGTTCCAGGAGACGATTCCGGCTGCTCATCGCCAATCCATCCTTTTCCCTCACAGTAGGACACGCGACAATCTCAATATCCACCCCCATCTGTTTTACAAGGTTCCTTACCACCGCCACTTGTTGAAAATCCTTTTGTCCAAAAAAGGCTATATCAGGACCAACATACGTAAAAAGTTTGCTTACAATCTGTCCAACACCGTTAAAATGGCCGGGACGGCGGGACCCTTCCATCACTTTATCAAGATTGCCGAAGTCAAACTTGCGGGTGTCAGGTTCAGGATAGATCTCCTCATCCGACGGAAGAAAAAGAATATCGTCGGGCCGTAACACCCTTTCCAACACCTCAATATCTTCTTCCGTTGTCCTGGGGTATCCGTTAAAATCGTTCTTATCGTTGAATTGCGTGGGATTGACATATATTGAGACCACAATCAAAGGTGTCCTGCCAATAGCCTCTTTTACCAGTGAGATATGTCCATCGTGCAGAGCGCCCATAGTGGGTACAATACCCACAGGAACCAGACTGGATCTTCGGATCAGATCCTTAAGCTCGTCGACCCGCTTTGCTATCTTCATGACTGTTATGTTAAGGCTACAAAGATAAACATTAAGAGCCCACCCATCCCGTAAAGGGAGTTAAAAGTTGTCATTATATATTATATCATCCTTTTTCTTTTCGAATGTGTATTTGATTATCAATAGGCAGTATCCGATTTTTTGTGCTTTTTGATCTTATAAATTTTATTTATGTGGGATTATTGAACCAATATCCCTGTTTTTTGTGTATTTTCGCAACTTTTTATACCATATTTCATTTATTATGCCGACAGTTTCCGAAAAAGGCAAAGCTATGCCAACTTCACCTATCAGGAGGTTAACACCCTTTGCCGAAGCAGCCAAGCGTCAAGGTAAAACGATATACCACCTCAATATCGGACAACCCGATATTCCGCCTCCCCAGGTGGCCCTGGACGCTATAAGGGATTTGCGTATCGTCTCCCTGGAGTACACACATTCCGCGGGAAACGAAACCTATAGGCGGAAATTGGCGGAATATTACAAGAGATACGACATCAATGTCGATTATTCCGATATTTTGATAACCACGGGGGCATCCGAGGCCATTTTGTTCTCTTTCAGTTCTTGTCTGAACTATGGAGACGAAGTGATATCTCCGGAACCTTGTTACGCCAATTACAATGCTTTTGCCTCTTTTACCGGCAACGTGATAATACCATTAACCTCTAAGATAGAAAACGACTTTGCCCTCCCCCCTGTGTACGAAATAGAGGAAAAACTAACTCCCAAAACCAAGGGGATAATTCTCTGCAACCCCAATAATCCAACAGGTTATGCTTACACAAAAAGAGAACTTCTCCAGATTAGGGACATAGTAAAGGAATATGATCTGTTTCTCTTTTCGGATGAAGCGTACAGAGAGTTCTGTTATGATGGTATTGAGCCTATTTCCGCGATGCACCTCAAAGGTATCGAGGAAAATGTGGTGATGATTGATTCCGTATCAAAACGTTTCAGCGAGTGCGGTGTCAGGATAGGTTCCATTGTCACAAAAAACAAGGAGGTAATACAGACCGCCCTGAAATATGGCCAGGCGCGCCTGTCGCCTCCGGGACTTGGCCAGATAGTTGGTGAAGCCTCCATTGATACTCCTGAAGAGTATTATATGGATGTGATCATGGAATATACAAAAAGAAGGGATTATATTGTCAAAGCATTGAACAATATACCGGGTGTTTACTGTCCCGAACCCAAAGGCGCGTTCTATTGTATGGTAAAATTGCCCGTTGATGATACCGATAAGTTCGCCCAGTGGTTGCTTGAGGAGTTTGATCATAACAACCAGACTGTTATGATAGCACCGGGATCCGGTTTCTACACCTCTCCCGGACTGGGCAAAGATCAGGCACGTCTGGCCTATGTTCTCAACGTTGAAAAACTCGCTAAATCGGTTGAGGTACTCGCTGAGGCCCTAAAAGTATATCCGGGGAGAACATTGTGATTTAACAGGAGACTCTCTTTTTTATTATATTCGCGAACGGTCGGGTTCCGGCTTTATTTCAGCCGAAGTTGGATTAACATCTGTTACAATGGAAAAATTAGTTATTATTGGCGGGGGAAACCTCGGTGCCTCACTGGCAAAGGGTCTGATACTCTCAAAACAATTCACCGGGGAGAACCTGCTTATTTCGGAAAAAAGGGCATCAAGGTCGGCTTGGCTAAAAGAGAACAACTTTAATGTTACATCGGATAACATTGAAGCGGTCAAATGGGCCGACACTATCGTATTGTCCGTTAAGCCGCAGCAATTCGACGATCTTGCCAAGGAGTTGGCGAGCGTAATTAACGGAAACAAAATTATTATTTCAACTATTACAGGTATAACTCATGCCACAATTACCGAGAAACTTGGGAAAATTCCCACGATTCGAGCGATTCCCAACACAGCCCTGGAGATATTGGAATCAATGACCTGCCTCTCTTTTTCAGAAGATGTGGACGAAACCCGAAAAGAGGCTGTTCTGGGCCTATTCGACAAATTGGGCAAAACTATAGTGCTACCTGAAGAGCTTATGGGCGCGGCAACGGTTATCGGAGCCTGTGGCACAGCTTTCGCCTTAAGATTCATGAGAGCAATGGCCCAAGGTGGGATTGAGATAGGCTTCAACTCTGAAATGTCCCATTTCATAACCGCACAGACGGTAAAAGGGGCGGCACGGCTGATCTTGGCAACAAAAAACCATCCTGAACAAGAAATAGATAAAGTCACTACTCCCCAGGGAATCACAATTTCCGGTCTTAATGAGATGGAACACAAGGGATTCTCCTCGGCGGTGATAAAGGGGCTGCTCAACTCTTACAATAAACTGGGCAACATTAAATAATTCTGCTGATCGAAAAAATTACCTGTAGAGCAGATATCTCTCCCTTATCGGGGCAAATTCGGCCAGACCCAATTGCCACGACTCCCTTATTTCCCGGGCCGACATCCCTTTTTCTATCTGTTCCCTCAGAGTTGGCCCCCCGGCCAATGTATCAAAATATCGCGTAAAAAATTTCCCCTTATCGGGATAATCGTTGTACGCCCCGATTATCCATTCAAGATTTATCATTGGCGAAGGTACCAGGCCATTGGAGATAGCGTTCCTCAGATCACCTCCGTAGCATTTAACCCCTTTAAAGGGGGGATTTGTGGCCCCGGCAACACTTTCAGGGATAAAACTGAATCCTCTGTCAGGCAACTCGGGAGCTCCATAAACCTGGAAAGGAAAGGCTGTTCCCCTGCCTA